>NZ_JARAMO010000040.1:0-44998 GCF_028807275.1 Mameliella sp. AT18 | reverse complement strand
CCGCTGCCGCCGGTGGCGGTAATCGTGCCGCCGGTACAGGTGGTCGCCGCATTGGGCGTGGCGGCCACCACGAGCCCGGCGGGCAGGTTGTCGGTGAAGTCGAGGCTGCTTGCCGCGAGGGTCGAGGCGCTGTTGTCGATGGTGAAGGTCAGCGTCGAGGCTTGCGACACGAAAACCGTGTCCGGTGCAAAGGACTTGGCAAAGGTCGGGGCGGGCTGAACGTCGAGATCTGCCGAGGCAGGCAGCGACGTGGCGATGCCGCCGACGAAAAGCTGGCTGGAGGTGTTGGTATAGGTGCCGGGCGCGGTCGCTGCGGGCACGTTGATGGTGGCGGTCAGGGTACAGGTCTGCCCCGCGTCGATGCTGCCCCCCGAGAAGGTCAGGATCGAGGTGCCGGTGAAACTGCCGCTGCCGCAAGCGGCGCTGGCCGACATCCCGGTCGCCGTCGCGCCGGACAGCATGGCGTCGAGGTCATCCGAGAACGAGACGTTGGACGCGCCGACCGCGCTGCTGTTGACGATGTCGAAGGTCAGGACCGCGCTGCCGCCCGCGACGGCGTCAGCGTCAAAGGACTTGGAAAAGCCCAGCGCCAGCCCGGCACCGATGCTCAGCGTGTCGGTGGCCGCCGCGCCGGTGACGCCCAGGCCCGCGATCGTGCCGGTGACGCCGCTGGTGGTGTTGACCGCCGTGCTCAGCGGCGTGGCCGCTGCGGGCACGGTGACCGCCAGTCCGATGGTGCAGCTGGACCCGGCGGCGAGCGAAATGTCCGAGACATCGACCAGCGAGGTGCCCGTGCCGGTCAGGGTGGCGCCGCAGGTGTTGGACAGTGTGCTGTCATAAAGCGCCCCGGTGAGCATCGCGCCAAGGTCGTCGGTAAAGGCGACCGAGCTGGCGACGCGCGTCGTATCGAGGTTCGTCACGGTAAATTCCAGCGTGACCTGTTCGCCGGGTGCAACCGGATCGTCGGTAAAGCTCTTGGCCAGGCCGATCCGCTCGTTCTGCACCTCGAGCTGGGTGGCTGCGATGCCGGTCACGCCGAGGCTCGACACCAGGTTGTCGGTCACGGCGTTGTAGCTGCCGTCAGCGGTGCCCGCGGGGACCAGTACGTCCAGTTCGATCGTGCAGGTGGCGCCCGCCGCCAACGTGCCATTGCTGTAGCTGAGGACGGTTGCCGATCCCGCCAGTGTGCCGCCGCAGGTGTCGCTGACCGGGGTCAAGTTGGCCGTCACGTCCGGCGATCCGGGCAGGATAACGGCAAGGTTGTGGCCGAAGGCGATGGAGGTGACATCGCCTGCCGGGCTGGTGACGTTGGGGTTGGTGATCGTGTACCGCAAGGTGACGGTTTCACCCGCGATGGCCGGACCGTCCGGAAAGGCGACCTCGAAGAGCGGCAGCTGGCTGTCCGCGCCGGTCACGTCGATGCTGTCCGAAGCCGATGTGTTCAGCAGGAGGGCCGTACCGGCGCCGTCGATATTCGCGGTCAGGTCGCTGGTGGTGTTGGTATAGGTGCCGTCCGCCCCGGCCCCCAGCGTAACGGCGATTGTGGTGGTACAGCTGTCATTGATCGCAACGGACCCGCCGGTGAATGTGACAGTGGATGTGCCGGCGATCGAGCTGAACCCGCATCCGTTGCTGACCACCAAGGCAGGGGTGGTGCCGCTCAGAAAGGCGTCGAGGTCGTCGGAAAAGCTGATGTCGGTGGCGGTCTGTTCACCGTTGGTCAGGGTGAAGTCGATGTTGACGACCGCGCCGGTCACGGCGGTGTCGTCCTGGAACACCTTGGAGAGCGAAAGCTGCACGTCACCCGCGCCCCAGGTAAAGGAGGCCTGCGCCGGGTCGCCAGCGGCTGCCTCGTTCGACAGGATCTCCATGCTCGGCGCGGAATAGGTGCCATTGCTCAGCGCGGAGCCGGTGTTGTAGGTGATCGTGAAGGAACAGCTTGCCCCGGCGGCGAGGCTGCCGCCGGTGTAGACGAAACCCGCAGAGGGCAGAGCCGGAAACGGCGGCGAAGGCAGGGTCGAATTCGGGATCGAGCTGAGCTGTCCGGTGCAATCGCCCGGAACCGCGAGTCCGGCGCCCAGAATCCCGACCGCGTTGCCCAGGCCGATGGCCTGTGCCGGCTCCGAGTTCAGCAGGTTGCTGTTGTCATCCGTGAATCCCAGGCCGCTGAGCGCGCTGCCGCCGTTGGGGTTGGTCAAGGTGTAGACCACATCGACCGTGGAATTCGGCAGCAGCGGGTCGCTCTGGAAGACCTTGGTCAGGACCGGGGGCAGCACCGCAGGGAGCGCCTCGACCGTCAGCGTGTCCTCGCCGAGCGCCGTGCCGACGCTGGGGACGCCGCCGATCGACGCGGTCGCTGCGCTGGTGGTGTTCACATAGGTGCCCGGCGCCGCCCCGCCCGGCACGTCCACCGTGACACTGAAACTGCAGGAGGCACCGGGGGCCAGCGTGCCGCCGGTGAGGGTCAGCAGGCCACTGCCGCTGAACGACGACCCGGCGCCACAGGGCGCCGTGGGCAGGCCGGAGGCGACTGCGCCGCTCAGCATCGCGTCGAGGTCATCGGTGAAGGTGATGCCGGTGGCGGTGTCGAAGCGGTCATAGTTGGTCAGCGTGAAGTCCAAGGTGGTGCTGCCGCCGGGGACCACCGGGTCGACGGCGAAGGACTTGACCACACCCACGCCCGCAGGCGCGGTCACTGTCAGGATATCGTGGCTGAAACCCGCGCTGAAGGAGCTGAAGCCGCTAGAGTAGGTCAGTTCGCTTGACCTCAGTTCGAATTCGCCGGCGCCGGTTGCCAGCAGATCTACGGTCACGGTACAGGTGGAATTCGCTCCCACGCTGCCCGTGCTCAGGGCGATGCTGCCGCTCCCCGACGATGCCGTGACCAATGGGGGGCTGGCGGCGTTGCAGGTCGATGTTGCATTGGCCGGGTAGGCGACCTCGAGTCCCGACGGAAGCGTCTCGTTGAAAGCCATGAACGACAGCGCGGCGGCGTTCAAGCTGTTGTCGATCGTATAGGTGACAGTCGTGGTCTGGCCGATGTCCACCGTGCTGGGCGACAGGCTTTTGCTGAAGCCGGGGCGCGCGCTGTCGACCGTCAGGTCGGTCGCCAGCGACATCGAGCTGCCGACCGAGGAGGACAGCGTGATGGCCGGAAGCGTGTGTGCGCCCGCGACGCTGGACGTGACGTTGACGGAAATCGTGCAGCTGGCAAAGCTGCCGATGGAGGTATCCGAAAGCGAGACCGTCGAGCCGCCATCCGGCGCGCTCAGCGTTCCGATGGCACAGGTGCCATCGTCAGAGGCAGAGCCGACCAGCGTCACCGAAGCCGGAAGAACGGCGGTGAAGGCGAGGTCGGTCACCGGCGTTGCGCCGCCGTTGGTGATCGTGAATGTCAGGTCCGAAACACCGCCGGGACCGATGGTCGAGGGCGAAAACTCGGTGTCGAATGTCGGTTGTGCCTGCGCCGCCGCTGGCGCCAGGGCCGCCATGAGCCAGAGCAGACCTACCCCAAGAACCCGCTGAATCGCCGACATACCGTGTTTCCCCTCGTCTCGTATCGGCCTTGCCAGTGCCAGGCGCCCGGAGCAGGGCGCAGCTTGGATCACGGCTGACCGATCTGTTCTGACACTTGCGTAGCCGAGCGGATTACGTCGGGAAAGGCTGCCGTACTGGCGACCGGGTGGATTCCGGCAAGCGAAGCGCGATGTGCGACTTTCTGGCGACACAAGCAGAGGCGAATCCCCCCCAGCCCCAACAACCGATGATCAAAAGGTTAACCACACCAGCCTGTTGTGCCGAAGAGTTTAGGCATCACCCAAAGGGCATTTCAGCAACAACCGTGGATCCGGGCTCACGGGGCGACCAGGGTCTGCAGATCGAAGATCGGCAGGAGAACCGACAGGACGATCACCAGCACCATTGCCCCCACCACCATCATCAGCGCCGGTTCCATCAGCGCCGCGATCCTCTTGCGCCGGGTCGACAGCCCGTTTTCGACCAGGGCCGCCGCGCGCCCCGCCATTCGCGCCAGCCGGGCCGAGACCTCTCCGGCGCCGATCAGCTGGCGTGCAACGGGTGGCACGAAACTGAGCGCCGCAAGGGCATCGGACAGGGATTCCCCGGCACGGACGGCCGTGGCGACCTGGTCCGCCTCGATGCGGAACCGGGTGATGGTCAGGACCGATCCGGCGCTGTCCACCGCGATGGGCACCGTGTGGCGTGCCTCCAACACCAGCGCCAGCGTGCGCAGGTATTGCACCGCCGCCGCCTGCCGGATCAGCCCGCCCACCAGTGGCAGGCGCAGCAACAACCTGTCCCGCCTCTCTCGCAGGACGGCGATGCGCCCACTCATCAGCGCCAGCCCCAAAATCCCCAGCGCAACGGCGGTCAACAGCGGCCATTGCCCTTCGACCCAGCGGGCAAAGCCCATCATGACACGCGTCAGGTCGGGTAAGGGGCGGCCCGAGGTTTCAAAGAGCGCCACGATCTCGGGCGCGACGGTCACGAAAAGCACCCCCGCGACCAGAACGGAGACGACAGCCACAAAGGCCGGGTAGACAAGGGCCGATCCCAACTGCGCCCGGTCGCTGCGGGCGGTCTCAAGGTGGTCGGCCAGGCTGTTGAAGACGCTGGACAATTCCCCTGCCCTTTCACCTGCCTGCACGGCGGCTAGGTAATAGCGGGGAAAGCCCGCGCCGCTGTGCTCCAGCGCCCGCGACAGCGGCTCTCCTTCCAGCAGGGCGGCCTGCGCGCGCGCCACCACCAGGTCCAGCGCCGCCGTGCTGCCGGCGCTTTTCAGCGTGCCCAGCGCCGCGTCCACGGCCATTTCGGCCCCAAGCAGAACCGCCATCTGGCGGGTGAACACCGCCTGCAGGTCGCGCGACAGCCGCGCCCGGCCCAGCAACGGCCCCCGCGCACCGCGTGTCCGCGCCGTCAGTTCGGAAACATAAAGCCCCTGCGCCTTGAGCTGGTCTGAGGCATGAGCCTCTGTCTCTGCCACCAGCGTGCCGGACTTGCGCCGCCCCTCGGCCGTGTAGGCGGTATAGGCAAAGGCCCTCACACGCCGTCCCCGACCACGCGCAGCGCCTCGGCCAGACTGGTCTGCCCGGCGGATACGGCCCGCAAAGCCTGACCAATCAATCTGTCACGCGGAGGCAGTGCCTGTTGCCAGAGTGCGCCTTCCCCCGCGCCGTGATTGATCGCCTCGCGCAGGTCCTCGCCCACTTCGAGGATTTCGAAGATGCCAAGGCGCCCGGCGTAGCCGGTGCCGTTGCAGGCGTCGCAGCCCTGCGCATCGTGCAAAGCCGTGGGCAGGGGCAGACCCGCGCGATCGAACTGTGCCGCCTCGCTGGACGAGGGCGCGTGCGACCTGCGGCAGTCGGGGCAGAGCCGGCGCAGAAGCCGCTGCGCGATGACCCCGCGCAGAGTGGCGGCGATCAGGAAGTTTTCCAGCCCCAGGTCGCGCAGCCGCACCACGGCGGCCACGGAACTGTTGGCGTGCAGCGAGGAAAACACCAGGTGCCCGGTCAGCGCCGCCTGCGCGGCCGTGCTGGCGGTTTCGGTGTCGCGGATCTCGCCCACCAGGATCACGTCCGGGTCCTGCCGCAACGTGGCGCGCAGCCCGGCGGCAAAGCTCATGCCGATTTCGGCATTGATCTGGGTCTGGCTGATGCCGGTCAGGTCGTATTCGATCGGGTCCTCGACCGTGACGATATTGCGTTCCTCGCGGTCGGCCAGCTTCAGCAGGGAATAAAGCGTTGTCGTCTTGCCCGCGCCCGTCGGCCCGGTGGCCAGGATGATCCCGTTCGGCGTGGCGGCCAGCCGTTCCAGCAAGGCGATCTGACCCGTGTCCAGGCCCAGCCGGTCCAGAGGCATCAGCCCCGCCGCCCGGTCGAGGATCCGCAGAACGATGCGTTCGCCGTAGTTGCCGGGCAGTGAACTGACCCGCGTGTCGATCATCCGCCCGCCCAGGCGCAGCGGGATGCGCCCGTCCTGCGGCAGGCGGGTTTCGGCAATATCCAGTCCCGCCATGACCTTGAGCCGCGAGACCACCCGTTTCACAGGCACGTCGGCGCGGTCCATGACCGTTTTCAAGAACCCGTCCAGGCGCATCCGCGCGCGCAACCCGCCCTCGTGCGGTTCGATATGCAGGTCGGAAGCGCCGTCCAGCACGGCCTGCCGCAAGAGCTGGTTGACCAGTTGGATGACCGGCGCTTCCTCGGCATCCTCCAGAAGGTCGCGGCCGCGCTTATCGGTGGCGGTATCGACAAGATCGAAGGTCACGCCTTGCACCTCGCCCTCGCGGGCGCCGGAATGGTAGAGCCGCGCCAGCACCGCCTCGAAGCCCGTTGCATCCTCTCGGTCAAGCGGCGCGTTCAGTCCCGCGCGGCGCTGCGCCTCGCGCAAGCCCATCACCGAGGCCCCCGGCCCCGCAACCACGCGCCCGCCATCCAGCGCCACGCCATGATCGCGCGCAAAGGCGTAGGGCAGCGGGACAGCAGCGACGGAAGGCGGGTGATCTTCTGGCATCCCGGTCGGGCCTTTCTTTCGGCGTGGCAAGGGTCCGTCCCTTTGTGCCCTCAAGACCGTCCCCCTCGCAACGTCCTTTCCCGCTGGCGCCCATATCCGAGAACGCGACAGAAAAAGGTTAACGGACATACATGTTTCACTGTATGCTGGACCGGTAGTGAAATGCCGGCTCTGGCTCCCGTTCAGCCAGAACGCCGCGATGCGGCCCCCGGCAGGTATCAGTAACGAGGAATATTATGGCCACATATGACGCCGGAACATACTTCATTTACCAGTTGGCTTCAGGAACGACCTACGATTTCCTCGAACAGAACTTCTCAAGTCCGTATACCTACGATGACACGGAGGCGGACAACACCTTTGAGGTCGGTGACGACATCAACGACAATGCCATCGTCACCACCTTCCTGGGAACCTTGACCGTACCGTTGAACGGCGGCGGCACGGTCGAGGCGATGGTCGCCGACTTCAGTTCCGTGAGCAGCAGCCAGCGCGTGTTGATCCTGCCGGACGGGGTCCCGCCTGCATATGTAACCTTGCCCGACAGTATCGATCTCGACACGCTGGACACCAGCGATTTCGTGACCTGCTTTGCCGCGGGCACGGGGATTGCAACCGCCCTTGGGGATCGGCCGGTCGAAACGCTGCGCATCGGGGACAAGATCACCACGGCGGACGGCCGACAGGTTCCCGTCAAGTGGATCGGATGCCAGACGATCCTGACACGGTTCAGGGGCGACCGCGCCCGGATGATCCGAATTCGCAAGGGCGCCCTGGCCGAGGGGCTGCCACACAGCGACCTGACCGTGACCGGCGATCACGGGATGGTGCTGGACGGATATGTTGTGAATGCCTCGGCCCTGGTGAACGGTCATTCGATCTGCCAGGTGCCCCTGGCGGAACTGCCCGCGCAGTTCACGGTCTACCATGTCGAAACCGAGGCGCATGACGTCATCCTGGCCAATGGCGCGGCAACGGAGACCTACGTCGATTACGCCGCCCGCAGCCGCTTTGACAACCACGCCGAATACCGGGCGCTTTATGGCGAAGAAAGCGCCATCCCCGAGATGGCCATGCCACGGATCAGCGCCGCCCGCCTGCTGCCTGACCACCTGCGTGTCAGGCTTGGGCGCCGTATCGAGGTGCTGACAAAACCCGCCGCCGCCTGAGCGCGGCGACAGGTTTCCGAGGCACCCCTACGAGAGAGAACCTAGTATTTTCCGTTGAATTTCAGCCGGCTGGGCAGCGGCGGATAGTTCTTGCTCCGCGCTGCCTTGTCGATGAAGGTCTCGTCGAATGGCTGGTTCAGGTCGGCGCCGTCAAAGGGCAGCGCGCCCAGCGGGGTCTGGGGAAAGCGCGTGCTGTCCTCGGGCTGGATCGCCAGGCTGGCCCGTTGCGCCTCGCGCGCCAGTTCACGGGTCAGGCGCGTCGCCTCGCGGTCGGAACTGACGATCCGGGGCCGCAGCATGACGAGCAGGACACGCTGGTTCTTGGACCCGGACTTGCCCCGGAACAGCCCGCCCACGATGGGCAGCTTGGACACGCCCGGCACCCGCTGCGCGTTGGAGCCAAAGCCGTTTTCCAACAGCCCGCCCAGCATGATCACGTTGCCGTCGCGCACCAGGACGGTGGTGGACAGCGCGCGTTTGGCAGTGATCTCTCCGCCCGCCGAGGAGGTGGCATTGGTCAGGTTCGACACCTCCTGCTTGATCACCAGCCGCACGGTGCCGTCGGCGTTGATCTGCGGGGTCACGTTCAGGGTCAGGCCCACGTCCTGGCGTTCGATGGTCTGGAACGGCTCCTGAACGGCGCCCTGCCCCACCTGGGTGAACTGGCCGGTGACAAAGGGCACGTTCTGGGCCACCACGATCTCGGCCTCCTGCCCGTTCAGGGTCAGGATCGAGGGGGTGGAGAGCAGCCGCGTGCTGCGGGTTTCGGCGATGGCGGTCAGCAGGCCCGCGATGCCGGTGCGGGAATCCCCGGCCCGGCCACCGATCACGCCGCCGTTGCCCGGATTGGGCGCGTCGCCGTTCAGGACCGTGGACACGAGGCTGGTCAGGCTGGGCCGGCCTTCCAGCGCGAATTGAACGCCGCCGACGATGGCGTCGTTCAGGATCGCGCCGAACTGGACCGAAAGGTCGGCAAAGCCATCGACCGACATTTCGAAGATCACCGCCTCGACCAGCACCTGGGTCGGGCGGCGATCGAGGTGCTGCACCATCGCGACGATTTCATGCATCCGGTCGGCAGGGGCGGAAATCAGCAGAGAGTTGGTGCCCGGTTCCGGCACGATGCGGATCTGCCCGCCGGAGCCGTCGCCCTGGAAACTGCGCAACACGACATCGGCCAAGCTGGCCGCCTGGGCGTAGTTGACCTGCACCACCCGGCTTTGCTGGCTGTTGCGCTGCGCGTCCAGCCGTCCGGCAAGCACCCGCACCTGTTCGCGCAGCGACTGCGGCCCCAGCACCAGAAGCGCGTTGGACCGCGCATCGACGCTGACGCTGGCGCCATCGGGGACGATGCCCATCGACTGGATCACCTGCAACACCTCGCGCGCGTCGGCATTGCGCAGCCGTATCATCTCGATCGGCTCCGAGCGGGGCTGGTCGAGTTCCGAGATCAGTGCCTGGATGCGGCGATGGTTGCCGGCACGGTCGGACAGGATGATCAACCGCGCGTCGGGCACGGTGGAAATCACCGCCTCGGAAGGCAACAGGGGGCGCACCACGTCCACCACCTCTGACACCGTGATGTGATTGACCCGGATCACCCGGGTTTCATAGACACCGGACCCGGCGACACCGGGCGACAGCTCGCGCGCGGTGGTCAGCGGCACGATGCGGTCTGCATCGACACCCTTGACGATGGTCAGGCGATTGACCTCCAGCACGTTGAGAAAGATCTCATACAATGCGGCGGGGGTGACGTTTTCCGGCGCCAGCACGGTCACGGTGCCGCGCACGCCGGGGTCGATGACGAAATTCCGGTTCGTGGCCTCGGACACGATTTCCACGAAACTGCGCAGGTCTGCATCCCGCAGGTCCAGCGCGCCCTGCGCGCGGGTCAGCCCGGGGACCGTCACCAGGATTGCTAGGAGTAGCGCCACGCACCACGACCGGACCCACCCGGGGCCGGCCCTGTCGACCGAAGTTCCTGCCCGCACTTTCGTGCCCTCTCGATTATGTTCTTGCCACGTGTTTCGCGGTCATTTCGGGCAACATACCGCGAAACACGCGGCTTGTCTCCCCCCGGGTGGCGGGCTCAGTCGGTGAAGGCCAGAAAGGCGGGCGCGCCGTGGTTGTCCAGTCTTATGCCCCCCGCCTCGATTGCGGTGACGGTGATGCCGTCGGCCAGGGTATCGCCCACGCGCATCAGCCGCTCTCCGGTGGGATGCGAGACGATGGCCCAGCTGCTGTCGCCATTGCTGACCACGCCTTTCAGCGCAAAGCCGAGGCTGTCGATGGGGGGCGCGGGCGGCTGCGGTTCGTCCACGACGGGCGGCGTGGGCGGCTTCGGCGGCTGCGGTTCCGGAGGCTTGTAGCTACCAAACAGCGAGGGCCAGCGCATCGGCGGCTGCGGTTGGGGTAGGTCCAGCGCCAGCCCCGTGTCCGGCGTGGCCGAGGGCGCCGCGCGGGGCGCGGGCAGCGGGTCCTGCAGCGTGCTGTACAGGGTGTTCCCGGCCCAGATCGCGGCGGCCAGGGTCAGCGGAGTCAGGAGCCAGGCCAGCCAGCGCATCACGGTTTTCCATCCATCCCACGGGCGGGCTTGGGTTTTCGTGGACGCCGCCCCCGGTCAGGTGGTATCATGACCGTCGATCAAGGCAAACCTTGGCGACGTTGAGGACAGAGCAGATGATGATGGGACGGGTGATGCCGGCGCTGATGGCGCTTGGCGTGATGTTGCCGCTGGCGGCCTGTGACACCGCAGAGGGCAACGCTTCGGGCTTTCGCAAGAATTATTTCGTGGCGCGCTCGGCGCTTGAAGAGGGCGACTACGGCCAGGCCAACCGACAGTATGCCAGGCTGATGAGCAGCGCGGGGCCCTTCCTGCCGCGGATTCAGCTGGAATACGCGCACAGCCTCTTGCGCGCCGGAGACTATGCCCAAGCCGCCGATCTGGCCGAGGGCATGGCCATGAGCAGCGAGGGCGCGGCCAGTGCCGCGGCGCTGGCGGTCGCGGCCACGGCCCGGCACGAACTGGGGCTGGCGGCACTGGCAAAGGGCGACCGGCAGGGCGGCAAGGCCCAGCTGGAGCGCGCGCAGGTGGCGATGACGCAGGTTCTGGACACCCACCCCGAGCTTGATCCGCTGGGATCGCTCGCCGGCCGGCAAGCCAGCATCGCGGTGCGGCTGCGGGCGCTCTGATCGGGCATCAGCGGCGCCCCCAGCGGGCGCGGCGCCCCGGCGTGGGTCGGGCCTTGGCCTGTTCGCGCAGGAAGACGAAGACCCCCGCGCCGATGATCAGCACGCAACCGGCCCAGGTGGCCGGGAC
This sequence comes from Mameliella sp. AT18, assembly GCF_028807275.1. NCBI lineage: Bacteria > Pseudomonadati > Pseudomonadota > Alphaproteobacteria > Rhodobacterales > Roseobacteraceae > Antarctobacter > Mameliella sp. AT18. Next base: position 33,976 of record NZ_JARAMO010000040.1, on the reverse strand, counting down.
CGGCCATTCCCCGAAGATCATCCATCCCCAGAGGATCGCCAGCGGCAGGCCGATGTATTCGAAGGGCGCGATGGTCGCCGCGTCGGCCAGCCGGTAGGCCGCGCTGAGGCAATAGCCCACCACGCCCGAACAGATCCCCAGCCCCAGGAACACCAGCCAGTCGTCCGGCGAGGGCCAGACCCAGGCCCGCAACAGGAAGATGAGGCTTTCGTTTGTCACGCCCTCTGCATAGCGCCCGTCGCCCGCGACAAGGTAGAACACCGCCGAGACCATCAGGAAGGTACCCTGGATATAGACCGCCAGCGCCGAGGCCCGCGTCGTCATCCCCAGCCGCCGTGTCAGCACCTGCATCAGTGCGTAGAAACCCGCCGCGATCACCGGCAGCAGCATGACAAGGCGTGACACCGACAGGTCGGCCTTCCACGGTTCCTGCATGATGATCACCCCGGCAAAGCCCACCACGACCGCGCCGATCCGCAGCGGCCCCACCTTTTCCCCCAGGATCGGGATCGACAGCAGCGTGATCATCAACGGCGCGACAAAGAACAGCGCCGTCGCCTGCCCCAGCGGCAGCACCGCCAGCGCGCAGAAATAGGTCATGTTGGCACAGACGACGAGCAGCCCGCGCAAGAGGTGCAGCCCCGGCGTCGCGGTCCTGAGCAGGCCCAGCCCGCCCTCGGCAAAGACGAACCCGAAGGTAAAGACCAACCCGATGGCAGAGCGGGTAAAGACCATCTGGTGCAGCGGATAGCCGCCCGACAGGACCTTGATCAGCATGTCGTTGACGGAAATCGCGAGGATTCCGAGACAGATATAGAAGATGCCCAGCGCGGGGCGGTTGATCGCGGCGGTCGTGATGGAGGTCATGCAAAGGGCTTAGAACGCGGGGACCGGGGGTGCCAGTCTGTTTGCGACATGCATGTGCCCTATGCATTTCTGCTCAATTGCGCATCACGTCATGACGTTTAGGTTGCAGGCGTGCGAACAAGGAGGGCGGACCATGCCCACGGTAGAAATCCGCGACGTGCGGAAACGGTACGATGGCGGGTTCGAGGCGCTCAAGGGCGTCTCGCTCGACATCGAGGAAGGCGAAATCCTGGCCCTGCTCGGCCCCAACGGCGCGGGCAAGACCACGCTGATCTCGGCGATCTGCGGGATCACCCGCATCACCGATGGCAGCATTCGGGTCGGCGGACATGACGTTGTGACAGAGTTCCGCGCGGCGCGCAGCCTGGTCGGGCTGGTGCCGCAGGAAATGAACCTGGAACCCTTTCAGACGATCATCGCAGGGGTGCGGTTTTCGCGCGGGCTGTTCGGCAAGCGGCCAGACGAGGCGCTGATCGAACGCATCCTGCGGCGGCTGTCGCTCTGGGACAAGCGCAACGCCAAGGTGATGGAACTGTCCGGCGGCATGAAACGCCGGGTGCTGATCGCCAAGGCGCTGGCACATGAACCGCGCGTTCTGTTCCTGGACGAGCCGACGGCGGGTGTGGACGTGGAACTGCGTCGGGACATGTGGGACACGGTGGCCGAGCTGAAGCGCGATGGCGTGACCATCATCCTGACCACCCATTACATCGAAGAGGCCGAGGCCATCGCCGACCGGGTGGGCGTCATCAACAAGGGCGAGATCCTGCTGGTCGAGGACAAGGCCAGCCTGATGACCCGCATGGGCCAGAAGGAGCTGACCATCGAGTTGACCGACCCGGTCGACAGCGTGCCCCCTGCCCTGTCGGATTACGACCTGCGGCTGAGCGAGGACGGCGGCAGCCTGACCTACCGCTACGACACCGGGGCAGACCGCACCGGCATCGGGCGGCTGATGGGGCTTCTGGCCGAGGCAGGATGCCAGGTGCGCGACGTGCACACGGCGCAAAACTCGCTCGAGGATATTTTCGTCGGGCTGGTGGCCCGGCAGGAAGAGGAGAGCGCGGCATGAACCTTCCCGCGATCTGGGCCATCTACAAGTTCGAGATGGCCCGTTTCTTTCGCAGCATCCTGCAAAGCTTCGTCTCGCCCGTTATCTCGACCTCGCTGTATTTCGTGGTCTTCGGCGCGGCCATCGGGTCACGCATCGACCAGGTGGAGGGCGTAAGCTATGGCGCCTTCATCGTGCCGGGGCTGATCATGCTGTCAGTCATGACACAGGCGATTTCCAACGCCAGTTTCGGCATCTACTTCCCGAAATTCATCGGCACCATCTACGAGCTGCTCTCGGCCCCGGTGAACTTCCTGGAAATTGTGCTGGGCTTTGTCGGCGCGGCGGCGACCAAGGCGCTGTTCATCGGCGTGGTGATCCTGGGCACGGCGGCGTTTTTCGTCGACCTGCAGATCATGCATCCGGTGGCGATGGTCATCTTCCTGCTGCTGACCTGCATGAGCTTTTCACTCTTGGGGTTCATCATCGGGATCTGGGCCAGGAATTTTGAACAGCTGCAGCTGGTGCCCCTGCTGGTGGTGACGCCTCTGGTCTTCCTGGGCGGCAGTTTCTACTCGATCTCGATGCTGCCCCCGGCCTGGCAGACCGTCGCCTATTTCAACCCGGTGGTCTACCTGGTCTCGGGGTTCCGGTGGTCCTTCTTTGGCCTTGCCGATGTTCCGATCGCCGTCAGCTTGCTGGCGATCGCGGGGTTCACCGCGATCTGCCTTGCTGCGGTCTGGTGGATCTTCAAGACAGGCTGGCGCATCCGCACCTGACCGGGCGGCAGGTCAGGGCAGCGCGCCAAGCTGCTCTGACAGCGCCTGCGTCACGGCCTGCGGATGCGACATCGGGACCATGTGAGCGGCCCCGCCGACCACCATTTCAGAGGCCATCGGCAGGCGCGCCATCAGGCCGCGATGCACCTGGGCAATGACCGGAACGGTATCCGCCCCCCGCAACAGCGTGACCGGAAAGGTCAGCTTTTCCAGCCCGCCGGGCGCCAGCATCCCGGCGCGGTCCTGCCAGAGAGCCGGCTCTGTCGCGCGGACAAAGGGCATCTGGGCGGCCATGCCCCTCTGCACTTTTTCGGGGAAACTGGCCCAGGGCACCCCCCCGCCCCACAACCGGTTGAAACCGCGCGCGGCCTCCAGAAGGTTCCCGGTGTCGACGTCGGCGTATAGCGCATCCTCGGCGGATTTGTGGTCACGCTTCAGCGCGCTGTCAGGGGCCGCGGCAAAGAAAACCGGCTCGATCAGCAGGAGCGAGGCAATGCGCCCGGGCGCTTCCAACGCCAGCCGCAGAGCAAGCGTGGCGCCAAAGCTGTGGCCCGCGAGATGAATGCCGTCGGTCAGATGCGGGCGGAGCGCGGCGCAGGCGGCATCATGAACGTCTTCCCCCTCGGGAAAGGACGGGCTGCGTCCGTGGCCTGGCAGATCCGGGGCGCGGAAATGGCACCGGCCCTCCAGCGCCTGCGCCACCGCTTTCCACATGCCGCCCTGTCCAAGACCGCAGTGCAGGGCCAGCACCTCTGCCGGCCCCTGCCCCCAGTCCCGCCAATGCAGCCCCGTCTCGGGGCCCGCGTCGCGCATCAGAGCTTGCCCGCCAGATGCGCGTCCAGGTCGTCCAGCCGGTCATTGCCCCAGAAGACCTGGCCGCTGTCGACGACATAGGTCGGCGCGCCAAAGACGCCCTTTTCCACCGCCTCTTCGAGGTTGGCGGGATAGGTCTCGGCCCCGGCCAGCAGGCCGGTGTCCGCCAGAGACGGGTCGAAACCGGCTTCGGAGAGGCAGGCCTTGATCACCGCGTCCTCGGCGATGTCCTTGTCCTGCGCCCAGCAGGCCGCCAGCAGCCCGTGCACCAGCCTGCCCATGTCGCCGCCGCCCGCCTTCTGGGCGGCGATCACCGCATAGGAGGAGGGCGCCGGGTTGGTCGGGAAATGCGCCGGCTTGATATTCACCGGCAGGCCGGTCTTCTTCGCGGCGCGCTCTATCTCCTGCAGGCGATAGGCCTGCCGGTTGGGATGACGCTGCCCCGGCGGTACGCCCCCGGTGCGACCAAAGAGGGCGATGATATCGAAGGGCTTGTAGGCGATACTGGCGCCATGTTTCGCAGCGATCTCTTCCAATCGCGTGCCCGCAAAATAGGAAAAGGGCGAAATCGTGGAGAAGAAGTAGTCGATATGAGCCATGCTGTCGCCTTCCGGTGCCTGTGCTGGCGCCGACCGTAGGCCCATGCTAACGGGACCGCAACATCGTCACGAATCCGTCATCCGCCGAGGACGCATCACATGCCCACCGTCATCGAACCCAAACTGATCGCCGGCAACGCCAACAAGCCGCTGGCACAGGCCATCGCCCGCCGCATGTCGCTGTACCGCGGCATGACCGTCGGCCTCGTGGATGCCCGCGTCGAGCGGTTCAACGACCAGGAGATCTTTGTCGAGGTCTTCGAGAACGTCCGCGGCGAGGACATGTTCATCCTGCAGAGCACCTCAAACCCGGCCAACGACAACTTGATGGAACTGCTGATCATGTCGGACGCGCTGCGCCGGTCGTCGGCGGCACGCATCACCGCCGTGATCCCCTATTTCGGATATGCCCGCCAGGACCGCCGCACCAAGGCCCGCACGCCGATCACCGCCAAACTGGTGGCCAACATGATCGCCGAGGCCGGGATCGAGCGGGTGCTGACGATGGACCTGCACGCCGCGCAGATCCAGGGCTTTTTCGACATCCCGGTGGACAACCTCTATGCCTCGCCGATCTTCGCGCTGGACATCAAGAAACAGTTCGACGACCTGAGCGACGTGATGGTGATCTCGCCGGACGTCGGCGGCGTGGCCCGCGCGCGGGAACTGGCCAAGCGGATCGAGGCGCCGCTGTCGATCGTGGACAAGCGCCGCGAGAAACCCGGCGAAGTCGCCGAGATGACGGTGATCGGCAACGTCACGGGCAAGCGCTGCATCATCGTCGATGACATGTGCGACACCGCCGGAACGCTCTGCAAGGCCGCCGAGGTGCTGATGGAACACGGCGCGACCGAGGTCCACGCCTATATCAGCCACGGCGTCATGTCCGGCCCGGCTGTCGAGCGCGTCACCAAATCGGTGATGAAATCGCTGGTTCTGACCGACTCGATCCAGCCGACCGCCGCCGTTGCCGGGGCTCCGAACATTCGCATCCTGCCGACCGCCCCGATGTTTGCGCAGTCGATCCTGAACATCTGGAACGGCACTTCTGTCTCGTCCCTGTTCGAGACCGAAACCCTTGGCCCGATCTACGAAGGCATCCTCTGACCGTCAGGAGGCGGCAATGGCAAGACAACACTGGCTCACTGCGTTTTCCTTTCTCGGTGTGCTGTCGGGCGCGCCGGGACAAGCGCAGGAGATCGACGCACATGCGGTCTACGAACGTGCCTGCGCCGGTTGCCATTCCGCGCATGCGGGCGATTTCGTCTTTGAAAGCCTGATCGCCAGCGGCGAGGGCCTGGTCGGCAAGAAAACCGGGAGGCCTGTCGCCGCCATGCTGTCCGCAGGGCACGGCAGGCTGACCGCCGAGGAAGCCGAGGCGTTGGCCGCGCAGTTCATCGCCATCCACGAAGGCGGGCGCCTGTTCCAGCGCAAATGCTATGTCTGCCACCAGCGCGCCGTCGTCCTGTCGCGGTTGAAACTGATCGAACAGGACGGTCGCCTTGTGGGCCGCTACACGGGCCGCGATATCGAGAGCTTTCTGGTCGAGCACGGCCGCCTGACGCCCGACGAGGTGCCGCTGATGCTGGACCGGCTGAGCGCGCAACTCAAGTAACGCCGGACCGCACGCTCACAGGTCCCAGTCGTCCTCGCTCTTGACCTCGCCGATGGCGAGCCAGCTCATGCGGACGCGGGCGACACGCGTATCGCCCCAGGTGCGAAAGACAAGATCGCAGCCGCTGCGCGTGACGTTTTCGGCGGTGACATCGGCCCGAATGTTTGCGCGCTGGTCGATATCCCAGAGCGACATGGCCACCTGAACCGTTGGCGGTGTCCGGAAAGGTTCCGAGAAGCTGACGGCCTTGCGGCGCTCGCGGCTGCCCTCTCCCGTCCACATGTCGCCGCCGGTGGCAAACTCGGAAAAGACTTCCTCGTCTCCCTGGTCGATTCCGACCCGGCTGCCGGTCAGTTTCTTCATGTCCTGCCCTTCTCCATCCCTGCGAAGATAGTTCTGCAATCGGGCGGAATTGTGAAGGCCGATCATCCGCTTACAGCGGACCCGTCCCACCTTGCAGGTCCAGAACGCCAACCTCTGCCAGGCCACCCAGCACGGCATCCACCGCCACGGTCGCCAGGATGATCCCCATGACACGGGAAATCACCAGCGCGCCGGAATTGCCGAGCAGCTTTTTCAGCAGCGTCCCCAACAGAAGCAAAAGCAGCGTCAGGAGCAGGACAACCGTCAACAGGACCGCCGTGGCGATCTGATCGGGGATCGAGTTCTGATGATTGTCCGTCAGCACGACAACCGCCAGCATCGCGCCGGGCGAGGCGATGGAAGGCATCGCCAGCGGAAAGATCGCGCCGGACAGGTCACTGCGCCCGGCCTCCTCGATCTCCCGCTCCGGTTTGGATTCGCCAAAGATCATGGTCAGCGCAAATAGGAACAGGACGATCCCGCCCGCGATCTGGAAGGAGCCGAACCGCAGCCCCAGGCCCTCCAGCAGGAGTTGCCCGACGACGAGGAAGGCCATCAGGACGATCCAGGCCACCAGCACCGCGCGCAGGGCGAAACGCCAATGCAGCGCCGCCGGCACGGCAGCCGTGGCGAAATAGAACACCGGGAGCGAACCGATCGGGTCGATCACCACCAGCAACGTGATGAATTCGCGCAACAGGGCGCTGGGGTCGTACACCATGACAGAAATTTCCGCGCGCGCCGTCCCACAGGCGGGCCGGTCATGGGCCTCCTGTCAGATCGCGCCCTTTCATGCAAGGCGACAGGCCTTTTTGGCGGTCAGGCGGCGGGCGCCTGCTGCCGTCCCGGGCGCAGAGGCCAGAAGACAAGCGCACTGAGAATGAGCAAGAGGGCTGTCATCAGGAAAGGCGCCCCGGGCAGGTAGACCCCGGCGTCCGGCGCGGCAAAGGTCCGGAACAGAGGGGTCACGATCAGCGGCGCGGTGATGGCCGCAACGGCGCTGAGGCTGGCAATGACACCCTGCAACACCCCCTGCCGGTCCTCGTCCACGAGGTTCGAGGCGATGCCGGTGGCATTCGGCGGTGCCATGTCGGACAGGCAGGCAAACGGCAGGAAGGCCCAGACCAGCCAGGCCGCCGAGATGAACCCGTAGGCGACAGAGGCAATGACGCCGGCAGCCACCGCCACCATCAGCGTGCGCCATTCGCCGATGCGCGGGATCATCACCCGCATCAACCCGCCCTGGGTGATGACAACCCCTATGCCATAGGCCGCCAGCGACAGGCCGATCAGATGCGAGGGCCAGCCAAAGGCCTCGCGCGTCCAGAAGGCCCAGAGCACCGGATAGACCATGTTGGCGAACTCGAAGAGGAACAGGCCGAACAGTGGCAGGCCCAGCCCGGGCAGACGCGCCGCGGCCAGGATACTCCCGAAGGGGTTGAGATCCTTGCGGTCGAACCCGCGGCGTTTCTCGACCGCAAGGCTTTCGGGCAGGACAAAGAGGCCAAACAGGAAATTCGCAGCCGCCAGTCCCGCCGCTGCCCAGAAGGGCGCGGTGACATGGATACCGGCCAGCAGGCCGCCCAGGGCGGGGCCAAAGATGAACCCGACACCAAAGGCCGCCCCGATCAGGCCGAAGTTCGCGGCCCTGTCCTTGGGCGCCGAGATATCGGCCAGGTAAGCCGAGGCGGTGATATAGGTGGCGCCAGCGATCCCGGCCAGGAAACGGCCCACCAGCAACAGCCAGAACGTCCCCGCCAGCGCCATGATGACATAGTCCACCGCCAGCGCCGCCAGCGTGACCAGAAGCACCGGCTTGCGCCCCAGGGCATCGGAAATGCCCCCCATCGCGGGCGAAAACAGGAACTGCGCGCCGGCATAGGTGGCCAGCAGGACACCGCCCCAGAAGGCCCCTGTGGCCGTGTCCCCGGCGCCGACGCGTGCCATCAGGTCCGGCATGATGGGAAAGATCAGCCCGATGCCGATGGCATCGAGCAGGATCATGGCGAGGATGAACCAGACGGCGCCGCGTTTCGTTTCCATGTCGTCAGTCCCGGGGTCGCCGCACAAAACCGGCGGGTCACAAAAAATGAAAGGCCCCGCCGGATGGCAGGGCCTTGTCAGAATAGTCTGTCCGGTGCCTCAGATCGAGGGCTGTTTCGGGTCCAGACCGATATGCGTGCCGACAGCCACCATGTCCTGCAGCAGCTTGACCGCGTCGTCCACCAGGCCCGGATGCTCGGCGGTTTCCTTGGTCTGCTGGTAGATGCGGTGAGCCTCGTCCACCAGGGCCTCGTAGGTGGCCTGGTCGACGTCCGCGCGCGGCAGGGCCTTTTCGGCCAGCACCGAAAGGCTCTCGCCGATCTCGGCGAAACCGCCGGTCACGACGAACTGCTCGGTGCCCTTGGCGGTCTCGACCGTCAGGATGCCGGGGCGCAGCGTGGTGATCAGCGGCGCGTGGTTCGGCATGGCGGTCAGGTCGCCGTCGGCGCCCGGGATCTGAACCGAGGTCGCCTCGGTCGACAGCAGGCGGCGCTCGGGCGACACCAGGTCGAATTGCATCGTATCTGCCATGTTGTCCTCCGTTCAGGCCGGGGGCGCGGCAGGCGCCCCCGAGCGGTGGATTGGATCAGGCAGCCTCGGCGGCCAGTTTCTCGGCCTTGGCGAGCACCTCGTCGATGCCGCCAACCATGTAGAAGGCCGCCTCGGGCAGGTGGTCGTATTCACCGGCAACAACCGCCTTGAACGACTTGATCGTGTCTTCCAGCGGAACCTGCACGCCGTCCGAGCCGGTAAAGACCTTGGCCACGTCGAAGGGCTGCGACAGGAAGCGCTGGATCTTGCGGGCACGGGCCACGGTCAGCTTGTCCTCTTCGGACAGTTCGTCCATCCCGAGGATGGCGATGATGTCCTGGAGCGACTTGTAACGCTGCAGGATACCCTGAACGTCACGCGCCACCTGGTAGTGCTCTTCGCCCACGATCTGCGGGTCCATCAGGCGCGAGTTCGAGTCGAGCGGGTCCACGGCGGGGTAGATGCCGAGTTCCGAGATCGCACGGTTGAGAACCGTGGTCGCGTCGAGGTGCGCAAAGGTGGTGGCAGGTGCGGGGTCGGTGAGGTCGTCCGCGGGGACGTAGACGGCCTGGATCGAGGTGATCGAACCCGACTTGGTCGAGGTGATGCGTTCCTGCATGGCGCCCATGTCGGTGGCCAGCGTCGGCTGGTAGCCCACGGCCGAGGGGATACGGCCGAGCAGAGCCGACACCTCGGAACCTGCCTGGGTGAAGCGGAAGATGTTGTCCACGAAGAACAGAACGTCGGTCCCGGACTGGTCACGGAACTGCTCGGCCAGGGTCAGGCCGGTCAGGGCGACGCGGGCACGTGCACCCGGAGGCTCGTTCATCTGACCGTAAACCAGGGCCACCTGCGATTCCGACAGGTTGTCGGGTTTGATGACGTTGGATTCGATCATCTCGTGATACAGGTCGTTGCCCTCACGGGTCCGTTCACCAACACCGGCGAACACGGAGAAGCCCGAGTGCACCTTTGCGATGTTGTTGATCAGTTCCATGATGAGAACGGTCTTGCCCACGCCGGCACCACCGAAGAGGCCAATCTTGCCGCCCTTCGAGTAGGGCGCCAGCAGGTCGATGACCTTGATGCCGGTGACGAGGATTTCCGATTCCGTCGACTGCTCCTGGAAGGCCGGGGCCTCGGCGTGGATCGGGCGGTATTCGTCGGCGTTGATCGGCTCGCCTTCGTCGACCGGCTCGCCGATGACGTTCAGGATGCGGCCGAGGGTTGCGTTGCCGACCGGCACCGAGATCGGCGCGTCCGTGTCGGTCACGATCTGGCCGCGAACCAGACCTTCGGTTGCGTCCATCGCGATGGTGCGGACGGTGTTTTCACCAAGGTGCTGGGCCACTTCCAGCACCAGCTTCTTGCCGTTGTTGTCGGTGGTCAGCGCGTTCAGGATTGCCGGCAGGTGGTCGTCGAACTGAACGTCGACCACGGCGCCAATCACCTGGGTGACCTTGCCTTGTGCGTTTGCCATGTTTCGTCTCCGGGTGTCTTTAGAGCGCCTCGGCGCCCGAGATGATTTCGATCAGTTCGTTGGTGATGACGGCCTGACGCGAGCGGTTGTATTCGATGGTCAGCTTGTCGATCATCTCGCCTGCGTTGCGGGTCGCGTTGTCCATTGCGGACATCCGTGCACCCTGTTCCGACGCGCCGTTTTCCAGCAGAGCCGCGAAGATCTGCGTCGCGACACCACGCGGCAGCAGGTCGGCGAGGATCGCCTCTTCGTCGGGCTCGTAGTCGTAGAGCGTGCTCTCGCCCGCATCGTCCGACCCTTCGCTTTCATAGGCCGCGGGGATGATCTGCTGGGCGGTCGGGATCTGCGCGATGACAGACCGGAACTGCGCGTAGAAGATCGTCGCCACGTCGAATTCGCCACCGTCGAACCGGGCCAGCACATCGCGGGCGATGTCCTGGGCATTGCCGTAGCCGATGCGCTTGACCTCGGAGAGGTCAACGTGTCCCACGAAGAGATTGCCGTAGTCACGCTTCAGCTGCTCGCGGCCCTTCTTGCCGACGGTCAGGATCTTGACCGTCTTGCCTTCGGCCTGGAGCTTTTCGGCATGGGTCTTTGCCAGCTTCACAATGTTGGTGTTGAAGCCGCCGCAGAGCCCCCGCTCGGAGGTCATGACCACCAGCAGTTGCACGTCCGACTTGCCGGTCCCCGCCAGAAGGCGGGGAGCTGCATCACTGTCACCGACCGAGGCCGCAAGCGACGCCATCACACCATTGAAGCGTTCCGCGTAGGGGCGGGCCGCCTCGGCCGCGTCCTGGGCGCGGCGCAGTTTTGCTGCCGCGACCATCTGCATGGCCTTGGTGATCTTGCGCGTCGACTTGACGCTCTCGATCCTGTTTTTTAGGTCCTTCAGGCTGGGCATCTGATGATCCCCTTACGAGAAGTCGGCGGCGTATTCGTCGAGAACCGCTTTGATCTTGGCTTCGTTGTCACCCTTGATCTTGGGATCTTCGTTGGTGATCCAATCCAGCAGATCCTGGTGCTTGCCACGGACATGGGCCAGCAGGCCCTTCTCGAAACGGCCCACGTCAGAGACCTTGACCTTGTCGAGGTAGCCCAGCGTACCGGCGCAGATCACGACGACGATCTCGGCGTTGGTCAGCGGCGAGTACTGCGGCTGCTTCATCAGCTCGGTCAGGCGCGCACCGCGGTTCAGCAGCTGCTGGGTGGCGGCGTCGAGGTCGGAACCGAACTGCGCGAAGGCGGCCATCTCGCGGTACTGGGCGAGCGACAGCTTGATCGGGCCGGCAACCGATTTCATCGAGTTGGTCTGAGCCGAGGAGCCCACACGCGAAACCGACAGACCGGTGTTCACGGCGGGGCGGATGCCCTGGTAGAACAGTTCCGTTTCAAGGAAGATCTGGCCGTCGGTGATCGAGATCACGTTGGTCGGGATGAAGGCCGACACGTCGCCGCCCTGGGTTTCGATGATCGGCAGCGCGGTCAGCGAGCCGGCACCGTTGTCCTCGTTCAGCTTTGCCGAACGCTCCAGCAGGCGCGAGTGGAGGTAGAAAACGTCGCCCGGGTAAGCTTCGCGGCCCGGCGGGCGGCGCAGCAGCAGGGACATCTGGCGGTAGGACACGGCCTGCTTGGACAGGTCATCGTAGATGATCAGCGCGTGCTTGCCGTTGTCGCGGAAGTACTCGGCCATCGCGGTCGCGGCGTAGGGCGCCAGGAACTGCATCGGCGCCGGGTCGGAGGCGGTGGCGGCCACGACGATCGAGTAGTCGATGGCGCCGGTCTCTTCCAGCTTCTTCACCAGCTGGGCCACGGTCGACCGCTTCTGGCCGACGGCGACGTAGACGCAGTACAGCTTTTCCGAGTCGTCCTTGGCCGCGTCGTTGTACGACTTCTGGTTCAGGATCGCGTCCAGGGCGACGGCGGTCTTGCCGGTCTGACGGTCGCCGATGATCAGCTCGCGCTGGCCACGGCCGATCGGGATCATGGCGTCGACGGCCTTGAGGCCGGTCGCCATCGGCTCGTGCACCGATTTACGCGGGATGATGCCCGGCGCCTTGACGTCCGCGACGCGACGCTCGGACGCCTCGATCGGGCCCTTGCCGTCCAGCGGGTTGCCCAGACCGTCGACAACGCGGCCCAGCAGGGCCTCGCCGGCGGGCACGTCCACGATGGAGTTGGTGCGCTTGACGGTGTCGCCTTCCTTGATGTCCCGGTCGGAGCCGAAGATCACGATACCGACGTTGTCGGTTTCCAGGTTCAGCGCCATGCCCATGATGCCGCCGGGGAACTCGACCATTTCACCCGCCTGGATGTTGTCGAGGCCGTAGACACGGGCGATACCGTCACCGACCGAGAGCACGCGACCGATCTCGGCAACTTCGGCGTCCTGGCCGAAGTTCTTGATCTGGTCCTTCAGGATCGCAGAAATCTCTGCAGCTTGGATACCCATTTATCCGACCTCTTTCATTGCATTCTGGAGGGAGTTGAGCTTCGCACGGATCGACGTGTCGATCATCTTCGAGCCCACCTTGACGACAAGACCGCCGATGAGGCTTTCATCGACGGTCGCATTGATCTTTACGTCCTTGCCGACCTTTGCCTTCAGCGCGTCCGCCAGCTGGGCCGCCTGGGCATCGGTCAGGGCCTGGGCAGAGGTCACTTCTGCGGTGACTTCGCCTTTTTCCTTTGCGATCATCTCGCGCAGGAGGGTGACCATCTGCGGGACCACGAAGAGGCGGCGCTTGGAGGCCATCAGCCCCAGCACGTTGGTCATGGCCGGCATCAGGCCCATCTTCGAGGCGACGGCCTTGATGGCGGCGCCCTGCGCATCGCGCGAGTAGACGGGGTTCACCAGGAGATCCCGCAGGTCAGCGCTTTCATCCAGCGCGGCAGAGAGATCATCCAGGTTGCCTTCGAGCGTGGGAAGCTCGCCGGCCTCCTTCACGATCTCGAAGACGGCGGTGGCATAGCGCTCTGCGATGCCGGAGGAAATCGATGCTGAGTCAGACACGTCCACCCTTCCGATAGTAAGCCGCCATGTTACGCGCGCCCCGGGTCCGGGGCGGCGTCTGGCAGCGTTTCCATACCTTGACCTGCGTCAAAGCAATCAAATCGTGGCGGATGTAGCAGAGCCTCCCCCACCTCGCAACATGCTTAGGAAAGATAAACGCTTGCGCTAAATGTATTGTTTTCAATGGCTTGGCAAAAACACCCCTTTTAGTGCGACCTTTCGTGCTCTGCCAAGGTGCCTCAAAGCCACAGTTTTTGCTGCAAATGCACGATTCCCGGGCAGTTTCGGGCGCCTCTGACCGCATTTGCCGCAGGTCACAGAGCCTTTTTGCCCCGAATTTGCCCGCACAGGGCAGAATCCGGTCCCTTGGCGCCTCCGGGGCGGGCTCAGATCGGCTTGGCCTTGCCCGCCGGACTGAGCACCTCCAGCGGATTGAGAACCTTGGCGGCCTCGCCCACCCCGCGGCGCGACGGCGGGTGCCGCTTGGAGGCCTCGACCATCATGACACCGCCCGCCGTCACGGGCACCGCGCGACCCATGCGTTCCCAGACCGGGCCGGTCTTCATCCAGAACCGGCGGGTCGATGGCGGCTGGTACAGCACCGAGACATGCGCCTCGGGGACGAAGTCATGCCGTTTCAGTTGCGCCTCGAGCTGGCCCAGCGAATAGGGCCGCCCATAGCCGAAAGGCGTGTGATCCGCCCGCGCCCAGATCCCCGCCCGGTTCGGCAGGATGAACAGCGCCCTGCCCCCCGGCCCCAGCACGCGGTACGCCTCGTCCAGCAAGTCCGACGGCCGTTCCGAGGTTTCCAGCCCGTGCATCAGAATCAAGCGGTCGGTATGGCCCGTCTCCAGCGGCCAGAGCGTTTCTTCGCTGAGCACCGAGACATTGGGCATACCGGCGGGCCAGGTCATGACCCCCTGCGGCGCGGGCATCAGGGCAACAACCCTGCGCGCCTCTTTCAGGTAGGGGCGCAGCATGGGCACGGCAAAGCCATAGCCCACCACCGTCTGGCCCTTCGTCTCGGGCCAGAAACGCTGAACCTGAGTGCGCAGGATCTTTTGCGCCGCGCGCCCCAGCGCACTGCGGTAGTAGAAATCGCGTAACACCTGCACATCCAGATGCATTGATACCCCAGCCCCGATGCGCCACTCTGACGATGTGCGCATCCTGACAAAGCCGCGAAGGAAAGACCATGCCCCTCGAGATCGTGACCGTCCCCTGCCTCTCGGACAACTACGCCTACCTTGTCCACGGCCCCGACGGCGTGGCCCTTATCGACGCCCCCGAGGCCGGGCCGATCATCGAGGCGCTGGAGGCCCGTGGCTGGTCGCTGGGCGTCATCATGATCACGCACCACCATCACGACCACGTCGGCGGTGTCGCCGAGCTGCGCGAGAAATACGGCTGCCCTGTCATGGGACCGAAGGCCGAAGTGGACAAGTTGCCGAAACTGGACATGGCGCTGGACCCGGGGTTTTCCGGCGGCACCGGGGACGGCCTCTGCGAGGTGATCGCCGTTCCGGGCCATACGTTGGGCCATATCGCGTTTTACTACCCCCGCGGCGGCGCTGTCTTTACCGCCGACAGCCTGATGGCCCTGGGATGCGGGCGCATCTTCGAGGGCACGCCTCAGATGATGTGGGATAGTCTGGAAAAGCTGGCCTCTCTGCCCCCGGAAACCGTGGTATACTCGGGACATGAATACACAACGGCGAATGCCGCATTTGCCCTGACCATTGAACCGGAGAACCAAGCGCTTATCTCTCGCAAGCGGGAGATCGACGCAGCCCGCGCCGAGGGGCGGCCCACCGCACAGGTGCCGCTTTCGGTCGAACTTGAAACAAATCCCTTCCTCCGAGCCACCACCGACAGCGTGAAACGGGCCGTCGGCCTGCCGGGCGGAACGGATGCAGAGGTCTTTGCAGAGGTGCGCGCGCGCAAGGACCGGTTCTGATCACGTACACGGCAGGTTTCGCCCGTTTGTCCAAAAGTGATGCAGGAACCTTGAGAAAAAACTTGAAGAGTGGCCGCAATCGACCAAACTTTAATACTATGAGGCAATGCTGATCCTCACGGATCGGCGCAGACAAGAGGAGCACTCCCGTGCCTTCATTCTCGAACACACTTGAGCAGGCAATTCATTCGGCGCTGGCGTTGGCGAACTCTCGCAGCCATGAATTCGCCACGCTTGAACACCTTCTTCTTGCGCTGATCGACGAACCGGATGCCTCCCGCGTGATGAAAGCCTGCTCGGTCGACACCGAGGAGCTGCGCACCACGCTGGTCGAATTCATCGACGACGATCTGTCGAACCTCGTGACCGATGTCGAAGGGTCCGAGGCGGTGCCGACCGCTGCGTTCCAACGTGTGATCCAGCGCGCGGCGATCCACGTCCAGTCCTCGGGCCGGACCGAGGTGACGGGCGCAAACGTCCTGGTCGCCATCTTCGCCGAACGCGAATCGAATGCCGCCTACTTCCTGCAGGAACAGGACATGACGCGCTACGACGCGGTGAATTTCATCGCGCATGGCGTCGCCAAGAACCCCGCCTACGGCGAGGCGCGGCCCGTCCAGGGCGCAACCGAGGCCGAGGAAGAGGCGCAGCAGGCCGAGGCCGCCGCCCCCGGTTCGGACAAGGAATCGGCACTGGCGAAATACTGCGTCGATCTCAACGCCAAGTCGCGTGACGGCGACGTCGATCCGCTGATCGGCCGCAATGCCGAGGTCGAGCGCTGCATCCAGGTGCTCTGCCGCCGCCGCAAGAACAACCCGCTTCTGGTGGGTGATCCCGGCGTGGGCAAGACCGCCATCGCCGAAGGGCTGGCACGCAAGATCGTCGCTGGCGAAACCCCCGAGGTGCTGGCGAACACCACCATCTACTCGCTCGACATGGGGGCTCTGCTGGCCGGCACGCGCTATCGCGGCGACTTCGAGGAACGGCTCAAGGCCGTGGTGCAGGAGCTTGAGGAACACCCTGACGCGGTGCTCTTCATCGACGAGATCCACACCGTGATTGGCGCCGGGGCCACCTCTGGCGGGGCAATGGATGCCTCCAACCTGCTGAAGCCCGCGCTGCAGGGCGGCAAGCTGCGCACGATGGGGTCGACCACCTACAAGGAATTCCGCCAGCACTTTGAAAAGGATCGCGCCCTGTCCCGCCGGTTCCAGAAGATCGACGTGAACGAGCCGTCGGTCGAGGACACCGTGAAGATCCTCAAGGGCCTGAAGCCCTATTTCGAGGAGCACCACAGCGTCAAATACACCGGCGACGCCATCAAGACCGCCGTGGAGCTTTCGGCGCGCTACATCAATGACCGCAAGCTGCCCGACAAGGCCATCGACGTGATCGACGAGGCCGGCGCGGCGCAGCACCTTGTGGTCGCCTCCAAGCGGCGCAAGTCAATCGGCACCAAGGAGATCGAGGAGGTCGTGGCCAAGATCGCCCGCATCCCCCCGAAAAACGTCTCCAAGGACGACGCAGAGGTGCTCAAGGACCTGGAAAACACGCTCAAGCGCGTGGTCTTTGGCCAGGACAAGGCGATCGAGGCCCTCAGCTCGGCAATCAAGCTGGCCCGTGCCGGCCTGCGCGAACCGGAAAAGCCCATCGGCAACTATCTGTTCGCAGGCCCGACCGGGGTCGGCAAGACCGAGGTTGCCAAGCAATTGGCGGACAGCCTTGGCGTGGAACTGCTGCGCTTCGACATGTCCGAGTACATGGAAAAACACGCGGTCTCTCGCCTGATCGGCGCGCCTCCGGGATATGTCGGCTTTGACCAGGGCGGCCAGTTGACCGACGGCGTCGACCAGCACCCGCACTGCGTGCTGCTGCTGGACGAGATCGAGAAGGCGCACCCGGATGTCTACAACATCCTGCTGCAGGTCATGGACCACGGCTCACTGACCGATCACAACGGTCGCACGGTGGACTTCCGCAACGTGATCCTGATCATGACCTCGAACGCCGGGGCGACCGAACAGGCCAAGTCGGCCATCGGCTTTGGCCGCGACCGCCGCGAGGGCGAGGACACGGCGGCCATCGAGCGGACCTTCACGCCGGAATTCCGCAACCGCCTGGACGCGGTGATCAGCTTTGCACCGCTGCCCAAGGACACCATCCTGCAGGTTGTCGAAAAGTTCGTACTGCAGCTTGAAGCGCAGCTCATGGATCGCAACGTGACCATCGAGCTGACCAAGCCCGCTGCCGAATGGCTGGCGGACAAGGGCTACGATGACAAGATGGGCGCCCGCCCGCTGGGGCGCGTGATCCAGGAACACATCAAGAAGCCGCTGGCCGAGGAACTGCTCTTCGGCAAGCTGGCCAAGGGCGGTGTGGTCAAGGTCTCGGTCCGCGATGGCGAGCTGTTCCTCGACCTAAGCGGCCCGGACAACCCGCGCCTCGGTTCCAAGAAGCCGCCGCTTTTGACCGCGGAATGACGCACGCGCGCGCCGCCCTTGCGGCCGCGCTGGCCCTGATCTCCTCCGTCCCGCCTGCCGGGGCGGAGGATTTTCGCCTTTCGGTGCCGCTGGATTGCACCCTGGGCGAGACCTGTTTCATCGAGGATTACGTCGACAACGACCCCACGCAGGGCCGCCACAGGGATTTCGCCTGCGGCATCAATTCCCGCGACGGGCACAAGGGCACGGATTTTGCCCTGCTCGACTTTGGTGCCATCGGTGAGGGTGTGTCGGTTCTGGCCGCCGCGCCCGGCGTGGTCAAACGCACCCGGGATTCGATGCCCGATGACCGGTTGATGCGGGGCGTCACCTCGGAAAATGCCTGCGGAAACGCGGTGCTGATCGATCACGGCGGGGGCTGGCAGACGCTCTATTGCCACTTACGGCTCGGCTCTGTCTCGGTCGCGCCTGGCGACCTGGTTCAACCCGGTGATCCGCTGGGCCTTGTCGGTCTCTCGGGTCAGACAAACCACCCCCATGTGCACCTGACGCTCCTGCGCGACGGCCAGGTGGTCGACCCTTTCCGCCCCGAGGCCACGGGCACCTGCGGCGATCCCGGCCCGTCTCTCTGGACCGAACCGCCCGCCTACACAAGGACGGGCCTCGTCACCGCCGGGTTCTCGGATGCGGTGCCGACACTGCAGGCGGTGGGCGACGGCTCTGCCCGGCGTCCAACCCTGGGCCCGGACGAGGCGATGGTCGTCTATGCCCACCTGGGTTACGCCCAGCCCGGCGACGTCCTGACGCTTTCAGCGGAAAGCCCTGCCGGGACCGACCTGTTTCGCCGCGCCATCACATTGGACAGCGACCAGGCCAGCCAGATGCAGGCCCTGGGTCGCAAGGCCCCTCCCTCGGGCTGGCCTGCCGGGGAATACCTAGGCCGTGCCAGGCTGACCCGCGACGGCAAGGTCATCGCCCATCGCTTCGCACATGTGACCGTCTCGAACTGAGCGCGACGCAAGCGCGTTGCAACGCACTTGCCGCCCGGAGATCAGCGTTCCGTCAGTTTCAACTCGATGCGCCGGTTCCGCGCCCGCGCCTCCGGCGTGTCCGCGGGATCGATCGGCTGGAACTCGCCAAACCCGTTGGCAGACAGCCGGTTGGGCGGAATGTCGTAGTTGTCGATCATGTCGCGCACCACGGACAATGCCCGCGCCTGGCTGAGCTCCCAGTTGTCGGCAAAATCTCCCCCCGGACGAATCTTCTGGCTGTCGGTATGACCGTCCACCCGGATCACCCAGTCGATGCCCTGAGGAATGTCCCCGGAAATGTCGCGCAGGATCTGCGAGACCTTCTCGATCTCGCGCCGACCTGCCGCCGAAAGATCGGCCGACCCCACCTCGAACAGCACCTCTGACGAGAACACGAAACGGTCACCCTCGATCCGGATGCCTTCGCGGTCGCCCACGACCGCGCGCAGCTTGCCAAAGAACTCGGAGCGATAGCTTTCCAGGTCCTTCTTCTCGGCCTCCAGCCTTTTGGCCCTTTCTTCCTCAAGCTTGCGCTTTTCCTCTTCAGCCTTGCGGCGCGCCTCTTCGGCCAGGCGGCGGCGCCGTTCTTCCTGCGCCACACGCGCGATCGCCGCGTTCAGTTCCGCCCCGAGGTTCTGCAGCCGGACCTCGGCCGCCGCGTCGCGGGCCTTGGAATCATCCAGCAGCGCCTGCAGCTCGCTCAGTTGCCGGCGCAACTCGGCCACGTTCTGGTTCAGCGCCTCGACCTGCAGTTCGGCCTTGGTCGCGCGCTCCTCCGTCAGGGCCAGCTTTTCACGCGCCGTGTTGAGCAGGATCTGCCGCTCCTCGACCTCGTCCAGCCGCGCGTCCAGTTTCAGTTCCGCCGCCTCCTGCGCGGCAAGGGCTGCGGCAAGCCGGTCGCGTGTTTCATCAACCGTCGTCTCCGCGGCCATGCGCGCGGCCAGTGCGGCGGCCAGCTTTTCCTCCAGCGTGCGGGTGTCGTCGCTCTGTTCGGCGGCCCGGGCCTCGGCCTCGGCCAATTGCTGGCGCAACTCGGCGATCACCGCATCGCGCCGCGCATCACGGGACCGCAAGGCATCCAGCTCAGAGGCAATCCGGTCGATCCGGGCCTTGAGCAGGTCCAGTTCCGCGTCCTTGGCCGCCCCCCGGCCATCCGCCTCGGCCAGCCGGCGGCCAAGGTCGGCGTTCTCGGTTTCCAACGAGATGACACGGGTCAGGCCCTGTGCCGCGCGCGCCTGCGAGGCCTCGAGCCGGGTGCGCAGCTGCGCCAGTTCACCGCGAAGCACCTCCAGCTCGGCGGCCTCGGCGGTGCGGTCCTCGGCCCGGGCCTCGGCCTGCGCCAACTCCTGCTGCAGGCGGGCCATCTGGGCGTCGCGCTCGCTCGCGCGGGCGCGGGCCGCATCGAGGTCCGCCGACAAGCGCGTGTTCGTCGCCCGCAGCGCGGCAACCGCGGCATCCTGCTGCGCCGCCTCACCGCCCAACCGGGCCAGGCGCGCCGACAGATCGGCATTCTCGCTTTGCAGACGCTCGATCCGGTCGCCGCGATCCTCGACCCGTTTCAGCGCCGAATCCAGCTGCGCCTGGACCTGGGCCACCTGCCCGCGCAGGCCTTCGATCAGCTCTGTCCGCTCGGTCACACGTCCCTGAGCCTGGGCCAGTTGCGCCTCCAGCGCGGCCACATGGTCCTGCAACGAGGCCACGGCGCCGCGCGCATCGCCCACGTCCCCCCGCGCGCGCGTCAGCGCGGCGTCCAGCCGGTCCCGTTCTGCCTGCAGTTCGGCCAGCGCCGCGGCGCGATCATCAGCCTGCCCCTCGGCCGCCGACAGGTCCGAGACCAGGGCTTCGTTGCGCGCCCGCAGCGCCTCCAACTCGGTCCGGAGCGCCTCTGCCTCGGCCAGCCGGGCCAGCGCCTGGGCCAGTTGCGCGGAAAGATCCGTCAGCCGCGAGGCGCGCGCCGCGGCCTCGGCCTGCGCGTCCTTCAGGGCACGTTCGGCCAGGGTGCGTGCCGCCGTTTCCCGCGCCAGCGCCTGTTCGGCGTCGCGCTGCGCCTTCAGGGCCTCGGTCAGGTCGCCGCGCAGCCCCGCAAGGCGGCTGTCGGTCTGCGCCCCCTGTGCCCGTGCATCGGCCAGCGTTTCCTCAAGCTCCGAGATCCGGGCCAGCGCCGCGTCGATGCGGCTCTGCAGGGCGCGCGCCTCGCGCTCGCCATCGGCGAGCACGGTGGCCAGTTCCTCGTTCAGCCTGGCCTCGTCCTGCCGTGCCCGCGACAGGGCCGCCTCCAGCTCGGTGATGCGGGCCAGCGCCGCATCCACCTGCGTCTGCAGCGTTGCGGGCGGTGCCTCGGTGGGCCCAAGCCCGGCAGTCAGTTTCTCACCGGCCTTTGCGGCCTCGTCCAGGTCCGCCTCCAGCCGGGCGATGCGCGCCGTCGCGTCGTCGATCCGGGCCTTGAGCCGCTGCGCCTCCAGCGCGCTTTCATCCCGCAGGTCGGCCAGCTGCGCGGTCAGGCGGGTTTCGTTCCGCCGCGCCTCGGCCAATTGCGCCTCCAGCGCGTCGATGCGCGCTTGCAGGTCGTCACCTTGCTGTTGCCGGGCAAGCAACGCCGCCGCCAGTTGCGCGTTCAGGTCCTTTTCCGCCTCCCGGGCCGCTGCCAGCAAGGTCAACGTCTCCTCGGCCCGGGCGCGCTCCTGTTCCAAGGCCAGCGTCATGGCGGTCAGTTCCGCATCAGCCTCTTCCAGCCGCTTGCGCAGGGCTGCGGCCGCCTCTGCCTCGGCCAGCTTGGCCTGTTCCTCTTCGGTCAGGGCTTTTTCGGCCTCGTCGAGATCGGCGGACAGCGCGGCGATGCGCGCGTCACGGTCCGCGTTGCGGGCGCGCAGATCGGTGATCAGCGCCTTCATCGCCTCGCGCCGGGCGGCGGCCAGCCTGGCGGCTTCGGCCTGTTCGTCGATCTCGCTTCGGGCCGTGGCAAGCGCGGCGGTCAGTGCATCGCGTTCGTCGGTCAGTTCGTCGCGTTCCTCGGCCAGGGCGTCGCGGGCGACGGTCAGATCCTGAACCTCGTCGCGCGCCGTGTCCCGCTCCAGCAACAGGGTGGCCACGCGCTCTTCGAAGGTCGCGATGCGGGCGGCAGCAGCGGCAAGCTGATCCGCCTGCCTGTCGCGGGTGGCGGTCAGGCTATCGATGATGGTCTGCTGTTCGGCCAGTTGCAGGTCCCGGTCGCTCAGCGTCGAGGTCATGCGGCTCAGTTCTGTTTCCAGCCGCGTTGCGCGGGTGCGTTCCACGCCCAGCGCCTTGGACAGGGCCGTGATCTCGGCGCTGAGCGTGTCCAGTTCGCTTTCCTGCCCCGAGATCGTCTCGTTCAGCACGAACTGCATGACCATGAAGATCGACAGGACAAAGGTCAGCACCAGCAGAAGGCCGGTCATCGCATCCACGAAACCCGGCCAGATCGAGGCCTGAAAGCGCGCACCTGTGCGTCGCGACAGGGCCATGCGTCACCCGTCCCCGCGGGGCCGGCTATTGCGGGTCGTGCCCAGCGACCGCGACAGCGCCGCAAGGTCGGTCCGCAGTTCGGCCATGCTTTCCTGCCGGCCCGCGCTGATTTCCTCGAGGATGCGCAGCATCTGCACGTCGATGGACCTCAGCCGCATCCGGCTTTCGGCATCAAGCCCCTCGTCACTTTCCTTTTCCCGGATCGCCTGCGCCAGCAGTTCCTGCCCCTCGGCGATCCGCGCCAGCGACGAGGCAGAAGGCGATGTCGCCTCGATCCGCTCGGTCAGGCGCTCGACGCTGTCGGCCAGTTGCGCCAGCCGCGTGTCCACTTCGGACCGGCCCTGTTCCGCCTCGGCGAAGAGGTACTGCAGGCGGTCCATCTGCTCGGCCATCTGGTCCAGCACCAGCCCCGCCGGGCCAAGGTCCGGCCCCTCGCCATCGTGGGAAAAGCCCAGCCGGGTGATCGACGACAGCCATTCCTCAAGCTCGCGGTAAAAGCGGTTCTGCCCGTGGCCCGCGAACAGCTCCAGCAGGCCGACGACCAGCGAACAGGCCAGGCCCAGCAGCGAGCTGGCAAAGGCCACGCCCATGCCACCCAGCTGCCCCTCCAGCCCCGACATCAGACGGGCAAAGGCGGCGGTGCCGGTTTCGCCCTCCTGCGGGGCAAGGCTCTGGATGGTTTCGACCAGCGCGGGCACCACGGTGGCCAGCCCGTAGAAGGTGCCCAGCAGGCCCAGGAAAATCAGCAGGGACACGATGTACCGCGTGATCTCGCGCGCCTCGTCGATCCGTTGGGCCACGGAGTCGAGGATCGACCGGGTCGAGGTCGCCGTGATCTGCATCCGCTTGTCCCGGCGCGACCGCAAGAGCGCGGCCAGCGGTGCCAGCAGGCGCGGCGGCGTGGCCCGCACGCCCTGGTCGCCCCGCGCGGTGAACCGCTCGATCCACTGGACCGAGACCATCAGCTGCGCCACCTGCCAGAAACAGGCCAGCACACCGACCACAAAAACGATCAGGATGAAACCGTTGAGATAGGGGTTCGACTGGAACACCGGCAGAACGCGCGGCAGGGCCAGGAAGCCGCCAAAGCCCGACAGGCCCAACACCGCCAGCATGAGGACCACCTGGCGGAAGGGCTGGCTGAAATGTGGCTCGGCCTCGCGGTCGGGCTGGTCCATCGGACACCTGACACTTGTTCTCTCGTGCTATACCTAGGGGTTTAAGGCCACAGAGCCAAGAAGTTATGAACAATTCCGCCGTCGCGCCGGGAAAAGCGGCGCTTTGCGCAACAGTTGTCCCGAGGCCGTCAAAGCTGCGTTGACAGCGGCCCGACCAAGTGACCGCCTGCCTCCGCTAGTTGTCCCGCGACAGCGCCTTCACCTCGCGCACCAGCCAGTGCAGATCGGCGTCCGGGACGCCGATCTCGTCCAGGTGGGCGGCGGTATTGTACAGGTATTCCGTGTTCGGCCCGCGCCCGCCATGCGCCCGCGCGATCAGCCGCGCCTGTTCTTCCAGCGGCAGGTGGCAATACTGGACGTGATGCGGGTCGATCACATAGGCCACCGCCTCGACATGTCGCCCGTCGGTCAGGCTGAGTTCCAGCCGTTTTTCCAGGTAGGCCGAGGACACCAGTTCACGTTCGCGCAGGTAGGCCAGCGTCTCTTCCTCGCTGCCCGGTGCGGCGCGCAGGGCCAGCCCGTCGCAACTGGCGCCGTCCTGCTCGTCCAGGGCCAGCACCAGCCCGGGCTTTTCCTCGGTGCCGCGATGGTGGATCGAATACATGCAGAAACTGCGCGCATAGCCATAGAGCCGCGCCTGCACCCGTTCCGCCACCGGAAACCCCGGGTTCCAAAGAAGTGAGGCGTATCCGAACACCCAAAGCGTCATCATTCTGGTCCTTCCCGCTGGGGGCCTGTAAACACGATCGGGTGCGGCAGGAAAAGGGGGGCACGCGTGGCACGTTGGATCTTTGCCGTGACCTTGGCGCTGGGGCTGGCCTGGTCCGGGCTCTGGCTGACCTCCTCCCGGGCCCTGAAAGCGGACATCGCCGACTGGTTCGAGGCACGGCGTGCCGAGGGCTGGCAGGCAGAGTATTCCTCGCTGACCGTGCGCGGCTTTCCCAGCCGGCTGGACGCCACGCTGAACGATGTCGTGCTGATGGACACCGCAGGCGGAATCGGCTGGCAGGGGGACTTCTTCCAGGTGCTGGGGCTGACCTACCGGCCCGGACACCGCATCCTGGTCTGGCCCGACAGCCAGACCGTGACCCTGCCCTCCGGCCCGGTCACGGTGCAAAGCGCCGGCCTGCGCGCCTCGCTGATCCACGATGCCGAGGGCGTGATCCTGCGCGCCAACCTCGAGGCGGACACGTTTCGGCAGGGCAACATCTCGCTGGCCGACATGCGCGTTGGGCTGCTGGACGTGGCGGGCACGCCGGGTCTCTACCGCCTGGGAATGAGCGCCGGATTCGCGGGAACGCCGGCGGACAACGGGCTGGCCCTGAGGGCCGAGATCACCTTTGACCGGGATTGGCAGCTCGACAGTCTTGCCGGTGCCATGCCGAAACCGGCAAGGATCGACCTGCGCCAGGGCAGCTATACGACCGGCGGGGCCCAGCTGGACGCCACCGGCCTGCTGGAGATCGACGCGCAGGGACGCGCCAAGGGCGAACTGGCGCTCACCGCAACACAGTGGCCCGCCCTGGTGGACAGCGCCCGCCGGTCCGGCCTCATCCCCGCCACGCTGGCGGACACACTTGAGCACGCCAGCGAAGGCCGTCGCGACCTGCCCCTGGTCTTCGACTCGGGCCAGGTCACGCTGGGGGATACCCCCTTGGGCAAGGCACCCCGCCTGCACCTGCCCTGAGCGCGCGTCGCGCCCCCTTGCGCCTCCACGCCAAGCGGCAGAGACTTCGCGCATGACAGATTCCCTATTCGCGCGGATCGACGCCGCACGCGACGACCTGATCGCGCTGACCCAGGCCCTTGTCCGCCTGCCCACGCTGAACCCGCCGGGCCGGCACTACCGCGAGATCTGCGAGCTCTTGCAACAACGCCTTGCGCCATCGGGGTTCACCTGCGAACTGATCCGGGCAGAGGGCGCGCCCGGCGACAGCGACCGCTACCCGCGCTGGAACGTGATCGCCCGCCGCGAGGGCACGCGCCCCGGCCAATGCGTGCATTTCAACAGCCATATCGACGTGGTCGAGGTCGGCAACGCCTGGACCCGCGATCCCTTTGGCGCCGAACTGGACGGCGACCGGATCTATGGCCGGGGCACCTGCGACATGAAGGGCGGGCTGGCCGCCTCGATCATCGCCGCCGAATGCTTCATCGCCGAACATCCCGAATATGTCGGCGCCATCGAGATTTCCGGCACCGCGGACGAGGAAACCGGCGGCTACGGCGGCGTCGCGCACCTGGCCCAGCTTGGATATTTCTCGCCCGACCGGGTGCAGCACGTCATCATCCCCGAACCGCTGAACAAGGACCGCATCTGCCTCGGCCATCGCGGCGCCTGGTGGGCCGAGATCGAGACCAAGGGAGAGATCGCGCATGGCTCGATGCCCTTTCTCGGCGATTGCGCCGTGCGCCACATGGGCGCGGTGATGCAGGCCTTCGAGGACCGGCTGTTCCCCGCCCTGACCACGCGCGAAACCGCCATGCCCGTCACGCCAGAGGCCGCGCGGCAGTCGACGCTCAACATCAACTCGGTCCACGGGGGCGAGCCGGAACTGGAAGATTTCACCGGCCTGCCTGCGCCCAACGTCCCCGACAGCTGCCGCATGGTGATCGACCGCCGGTTCCTGGTCGAAGAGGCCTATGACGAGGTGCGCGGCGAGGTCATTGCCCTGCTCGAAGACCTCAAGGCCCGCCGCCCCCGGTTCGATTACGCGATCCGCGACATCAACCGCATCGACCCCTCGATGACGGCTCAGGACGCGCCGGTGGTGACAACGGTGGCCGAGGCCATCGCCGACGTGCTGGGACAGGCGCCGGATTACGTCGCCTCGCCCGGATCCTACGACCAGAAGCACATCGACCGGATCGGGCGCCTGCAGAACTGCATCGCCTACGGGCCGGGGGTGCTGGAACTGGCGCACAAACCCGATGAATGGGTCGGCGTCACGGATATGTTGGACAGCGCCAAGGTCATGGGCCGCACGCTGGAAAAACTGCTGTTGCCCTGAGGCGCAACGCGAATGGGACGGTGGGCGGGGCGTCTTTCGCGAAAAGCGCGAAACAGCGTCCGCCCGCCGGTCACACCGCGATATTGTCGATCAGACGCACCCCGGCCAACCAGGCCGCGACCAGCAAACGCGCGGGCCGCTCGGGACGCTCCAGCAGCGACAGGTCGTCATTGGCCCGCAGGTCCAGGTATTCCACCTCCGTGAAGCCCGCCGCCGACAGCCGCGCCTCTGCCGCCGGGCGCAGATCCTGCGCCGCACGTCCGCCACGCAGCCCCTCGGCCATCTCTTCCAAAGCCTCGTTCAGGGCCGCCGCCCGCGCCCGTGCCATGTCCGACAACAGTAGGTTGCGCGAGGACATGGCCAGCCCGTCGATCTCGCGGATCGTCGGGCAACCCACGATCTCGGCCGGGATGTTCAGGTCCGCCACCAGCCGCCGCACCACCTGCAATTGCTGCCAGTCCTTCTCGCCGAAAAAGGCCCGGTCCGCGGCGGTCTGCAACAACAGCTTGGTGACAACGGTCGCCACCCCGTCGAAATGCCCGGGCCGGTGCGCGCCGCACAACACGTCGGTCAGGCCGGACACGGAAACACCCGTCGCAAACCCCTGCGGGTACATCTCGTCCCCGTCAGGCACAAAGATCGCATCGACGGCAAAGCGCTCCAGCTTGCGGGCATCGTCATGTTCGGTACGGGGGTATTTCTCGTAATCCTCGCGGCTGTTGAACTGCCGTGGATTGACGAAAATCGTCACGATCACCCGGTCGCAGCGTTCCTTGGCCGCCGCGACAAGGCTCAGGTGGCCGTCGTGCAGCGCGCCCATCGTCGGCACCGCGCCGATGGTGTCGCCCGCGCGATGCCAGCCGTCGGTCAGCTGGCGCAGCTCGGCGACGCTGCGGATGATCGGCGCGATCATGCCTTGCCCTCCGGCGCGTCGTCGCCAAAGACATGTTCCGGCGCGGGGAAGCTCCGCGCGCGCACCTCGCGCGCATAATCGGCAATCGCCGCCTCGCCGTCCGCGCCCAGGGTCGCGTAGCGTTTCACGAATTTCGCCTTGAAGGCCGTGAACAGCCCCAGCATGTCGTCCACCACGAGGATCTGCCCGTCACAGCCGGCGCCCGCACCGATGCCGATGGTCGGGATCGGCACCGCCTGCGTCACCGCATCGGCCAGCGAGGCCGGCACCTTTTCCAGAACCACGGAAAAGGCCCCCGCCTCGGCCACCGCACGCGCGTCGGCCATCAGGGCCTCGCCCGCCGTGCCGCGCCCCTGCACCTTGTAGCCGCCCAGCGTGTTGATCGACTGCGGCGTCAGCCCGACGTGGGCCATGACCGGGATGCCCCGTTTCACCAGGAAGGCAATTGTCGGCGCCATCTCGACCCCGCCTTCCAGCTTGACCGCGCCCGCGCCGGTTTCGGCCATCAGCCGCGCGGCGTTGCGGAACGCCTGCTGGGGGCTTTCCTCGTAGGATCCAAAGGGCATGTCGATCACCATCATGGCGCTCGACAGGCCCCGCGCCACCGCCTGGCCGTGCAGGATCATCATCTCCATCGTCACGCCCAGGGTCGAGGGCAGCCCGTGCAGCACCATGCCGACGCTGTCGCCCACCAGCACGAAATCGCAATGCGCGTCCATCATCTGCGCCATCGGCGTGGTATAGGCCGTCAGGCTGACCAGCGGTTCGCCGCCTTTGCGGGCGCGGATATCCTCCGCCATCGGCGCTGTCTTCTTCGCGGTTGCACTCATCGCCTGGGCCTCCTCCCTGAGCGTGGCGCAAGGACCGGGCAAGGCCCGGCGCCCCTCGCGCAACAAAGTTGCGCACCCACCTATCATTTGCTGCAACGCAGAACCAGAGGCCATTTGCAGCCCGTGCTTGAACCGCGCCCGGCAAAGCGCAACACTCGGGTCCAAAGCAACAGGGGAAACGACATGACCTTCCGCCTCACCCTCGCCGCCGCCCTTCTGGGCGGGACCGCGGCGCTCGCCCAGCAGACCGACCTGACCATCGCGATCCAGCTGGAACCGCCGCACCTTGACCCGACCTCTGCCGCGGCCGGGGCGATCGACAGCGTGCTCTATTCCAATGTCTTCGAAGGTCTGACCCGGTTCACCGGCGATGGCGCCATCGTGCCGGCGCTGGCCCGCTCATGGGAGATCTCGGACGACGGGCTGACCTATACCTTCCACCTCGCCGAAGGTGTCGTCTTTCACGACGGCACCACCTTTGACGCCGAGGACGTCAAGTTCAGCCTCGACCGCGCCCGGGCCGAGGACAGCACCAATGCGCAAAAGGCCCTGTTCTCCGACATTGCCCAGGTCACGGTGATCGACCCGGCCACGGTCGAGCTGTCGCTGAACGCGCCCAACGGCAACCTGCTGTTCAACCTGGCCTGGGGCGACGCGGTCATGGTGGCCCCCGAAAGCATCGAGGACATCCAGCAAACCCCCATCGGCACCGGCCCGTTCAAGTTCGCGGAATGGCGCAAGGGCGACAGCGTGCGCCTGGTCCAGAATGCCGACTACTGGGGGGATGCCCCCTATCTGACAGAGGCCACGTTCAAGTTCATCTCGGACCCGACCGCTGCCTTCGCCGCCATGATGGCGCAGGACATCGACGTGTTTTCCGGCTACCCCGCGCCCGAGAACCTGCCCCAGTTCCAGGCCGACCCGCGTTTCCAGGTGCTGCTGGGCTCGTCCGAGGGCGAAACCATCCTGGCAATGAACAACAAGCAGCCGCCCTTCGACAATCCGAAGGTGCGCGAGGCGGTGGCCCATGCCATCGACCGGCAGGCGATCATTGACGGCGCCATGTTCGGCCTGGGCACGCCTATCGGCACGCATTTCGCGCCGCACAACCCCGACTATGTCGACCTCACCGGCCTGTCGCCGCATGACCCCGACCGCGCGCGCATGTTGCTGGTGGACGCGGGCTATGCCGAGGGGTTCAAGACCACGCTGAAACTGCCGCCGCCCTCCTACGCGCGCCGCGGCGGAGAGATCATCGCCGCGCAGCTGCGCAATGTCGGGATCGAGGCCGAGATCACCAACCTGGAATGGGCGCAATGGCTGGAGGAAGTGTTCAAGGGCAAGGGCTTCGGACTGACCATCGTCAGCCATACCGAACCGCTCGACATCGGCATCTACGCCCGGCCCGACTATTACTTCCAGTATGACAGCGAAGAGTTCCAAGCCCTGATGACGACGCTGAACGCCACCACCGACCCGTCGGCACGGTCGGACATGCTGGCCGAGGCGCAGACGCTGATCGCCCGGGACTACGTCAACGGTTTTCTGTTCCAGCTGGCATTCCCCACCGTGGCCGATGCCCGGATCGAGGGCCTGTGGATCAACCAGCCGACCCAGGCCAACCCACTGGCGCAGGTGCGCTGGACGCAGTGACCCCGGGGCGCGCCTTGTCGGTGACAGGGCGCGCGCCTTCGGGGCATCGTGAAAGGGCAAGGTTCCGGCCTTTCCGACGATGGATTTCCCCGATGCCGATTTTCAGATTTCTCTGCCTGCTCCTGCTTGCCCAACCCGCGTTTGCCACAACGATCACGCCGGATCGCGGACCGACCTGCCGCGACTGATCTGCAACAGCCTGGTTCGCAGCCCGCCGTGCCGCATGTTAGGCTGAACCGATTTCCCTGCATCCGGACCCATTGCCAATGCCCGCCACCCGCCATTTCCTCCGCCTCACGGCCCTTTTGGCCCTTGCCCTGCTGGCCTGCACCCTGTCCCCCGCCGCCCGCGCGGCCACGGTCGCCGTGGGCAGCACCCCCTGCACCTTCACCCTCGACGGGCAGATCACCGGCGGCGAGTACGAAACCCTCGTGGAGTTTCGCGGCGAGGAATACAGCTGGCTCGCCGCGGGGTTCGACATCGACCCCGTGCTCTGCCTGAACAGCGAGGGCGGCAGCCTGACCGAGGGCATAAAAGTCGCCCGGTTCGTCTATGACCAGGGCGTCCAGACGCGGATCGGCGACGGCGCGCGCTGCTATTCCATCTGCGCGATCATCTTCATGATGGGCAACAAGCACGCCGGCCCCACCTCGATCGAGGAAAACCGCATCCTGCATGTCGGCGGCGACCTGGCCTTTCACAGCCCTTCCATCACCATCGACGACGGCGGGCAATACAGCTCGGACCAGATCAAGCGCGCCTACACGCTGGGCATCGAAAGCATCCTGAGCCTTGTCGAACTGGCCAATTCCCCGCGCGTCTTCGAGGCCGGCGCCATGATGCACCCGGACCTGATCGGCAACCTGCTGGCCACGCCGGGAACCGAGCTGTTCCACCTGCGCACCATCGAACAGGCGCTGATCTGGGACATCGGGCTGGAAGGGCTGGACGGCCCCCTGCCGCAACTGGCCGTGCAACGGCAGATGGCCTGCGAAACCGGCCTGCTGCGCGGCTTCCGCCAGCCCAGCCGAATCTACGACGGCCACGGCGGCGGCAGCGTCAAGGTCATGTCGGAAACCGTCTTCGACCTCGCGCCGCTGCCCGACACGGACACGGACCGCATCCTGTGGGACTACGACGCCGCCGATGGCCAGGACACCGTCTACGGTTTTCGCTACAGCGCCCTGCCGATGGAATGCCGGGTCCGCATCAACGGGAACCGGGTCGAGGTCTGCGGCTATGACAGCAACTATCGCATCACCGTCGGCGACTGCGAGGACGACATCTTTGTCACCCTGCCCCCCTACGCCCGCTATCACCCGGTGAGCGAGATCAAGGCGATCAGCACCAGCGGGCTGCAGGCAGACGCCCTGCGCAGCGCCCGCTGCACGCTGCGCGACACCTCGGGCGCCGTGCTGCGGGACGCACCCTGCACCCAGGCCGTCGACCTGGTCGACAACCCCGACCGCGACACCAGCCTGCACCGGCTCTACTGGCCCGGCGGCGCCCCCACCCGGGTCGAGATCGCGGTGCACCAGGTCTACGAGGACGGGCCGGACATCTACCGTGTCGACGGCGCGCTGGCCGAACCCTATGGCGACGACAACACCTGCCTGCTGATCCCCGGCCGTGCAGAGATCCTCTGCGTGACCGGGGGCTAGGCGCCATGCTCCGCAACGACATCCCCGATTTCACCGCCGCCAGCGCCGCGCTTGACGGCACGCGGATCGCCTATGAACGCGGCGGCAGCGGACCACCGCTGCTGATGCTGCACGGGTTTCCCCAGACCCGCGCCATGTGGGCCGAGGTCGCCCCCACCCTCGCCCGCGATTTCACCGTCATCTGCCCCGATCTGCGCGGCTACGGCGAAAGCGACAAGCCCGCAGGCGTCGCCAGCTACAGCTTTCGCAACATGGCGCGCGACCAACTGGCCCTGATGCGCCACCTCGGCCATGAGAGCTTTCACCTGGTCGGGCACGATCGCGGCGCACGCACCGCGCATCGCCTCGCGCTCGACGCGCCCGGGGCGGTGCGCTCGCTGACGGTCATGGACATCGTGCCCACCCACCACCTGCTGACCGAACTGACGCACGATGTCGCCAAGGGCTATTACCACTGGTTCTTCCTGGCCCAGCCAGAGCCCTTTCCGGAAACCATGATCGCCGCCGACCCCGAAGGCTTCTACACCCGCTGCCTGCTGGGCTTCGGCAAGGCCGACCTGTCGGATTTCGCTCCTGCCCAGCTGGACGCCTATCGCACCGCCTGGGCCGATCCGCAGTGCCGCCGCGCCATGAACGACGACTACCGCGCCGCGATCGAGATCGACCTGCACGACGACGCCGAGGACCTCGACCGCCGCGTGACCTGCCCGGCGCTGGTGCTCTATGGCGCCGAGGGGGCAATGGCGCGGGCCTACGACGTGCCCGCCACCTGGGCCACCCGGCTGGAGAACATGGCCGCCCGCACGATCCCCGGCGGGCATTTCTTCATCGACCAGTCCCCGGCCGAGACGACAGAGGCGCTGCAGACCTTCCTGTCCTCGCTGGACTAGGCGGCCCTCAACCCTCTGGACGCCGCCCCGGGCCGCTCATACGGTGCCCGCATGCTGGCCTATCTCACCCGACGCCTGATCTCGCTGGTCCTCAGCCTTGCCGTCGCCTCGGCGGTGATCTTCCTGGTGGTCGAAGTGGCCCCGGGCGATCCGGCCAGCTACATGCTGGGCATCAACGCCCAGCCCGAAACCCTGGCCGCCCTGCGCCAGGAACTGGGCCTCGACCTGCCGAAATGGCAACGCTACCTCGCCTGGACAACCGGCATGCTGACCGGCGATTTCGGCACCTCCTACACCTACCGCGCGCCGGTGGCCGAGATCATCGGCGAAAGGCTCTGGATCTCGCTGCCGCTGGCGCTTTTCGCGCTGACACTGGCGGTGCTGCTGGCCTTCCCGGCGGGGCTGATCGCCGCCGCCACGCGAGGCCGCGCGCCGGACCTGGGCGTCATGGCCTTCTCGCAACTGGGCGTCGCGATCCCCAACTTCTGGTTCGCCATGTTGCTGGTGCTGGGCTTTGCCATCTCCTGGCGGATCTTCCCCTCTGGCGGCTTTCCCGGCTGGCAGGACCCGCTACTGGCCCTCCGCGCCCTGACCCTGCCCGCCGTGGCGCTGGCCCTGCCGCAGGCCGCCATCCTCGCCCGCGTCCTGCGCTCTTCGCTCATCGACGCGCTGGGAGAGGACTATATCCGCACCGCCCGCGCCAAGGGCCTGACCCGCACCCAGACGCTCTGGCGGCACGGGGTGCGCAACGCGCTGATCCCGGTCTTGACCATCATCGGGCTCCAATTCTCCTTTCTCATCGCCGGGGGCATCATCATCGAACAGGTCTTCTACCTGCCCGGCCTCGGACGACTGATCTTCCAGGCCATCTCGCAACGGGACCTGATCGTTGTGGAAAGCACGGTCATGCTGCTGGTCTTCGCCGTGATCCTCGTGAACTTCCTCACCGACCTCGCCTATGCGCTGGCCGACCCCAGGCTGCGCCGGGCATGAGCCGCAGCCTGATCCTCGGCGGTCTGCTCACCGCGCTCTTCCTGGGCGCCGCGGCCCTGTCCTTTGCCTGGACGCCGGACGACGTCACCGCCATGAACATCCCCGGTCGCCTCCTGCCGCCGGGCAGAGATCACCTGCTGGGGACCGATCACTTCGGCCGCGACATCCTCAGCATGCTGATGGTCGGCGCGCGCACCTCCATCGCCGTGGCGCTGGTCGCCGTTGGCATCGGCCTGACGCTCGGCGTCCCCCTTGGCCTCGCCGCCGCCGCTTACCGCGGCGGCTGGCTGGACGAGCTCATCTCGCGCACCTCCGACCTGATCTTCGCCTTTCCCAGCCTCGTGATCGCCATCCTGATCACCGCCGTCTTCGGCCCCGGCGCCATCAACGCCATCCTCGCCATCGGCATCTTCAACATCCCCGTCTTCGCCCGCCTCGCACGCGGCGCGGCGCTGTCGCTCTGGACGCGCGAGTTCATCCTCGCCGCCCGCGTCGCCGGCAAGCCCACGCTCCGGATCAGCGCCGAACACATCCTGCCCAACATCGCCAACCTGCTGATCGTGCAAAGCACCATCCAGTTCTCCCTGGGCATCCTCGCAGAGGCCGGCCTCAGCTATGTCGGCCTCGGCGCCCAGCCGCCCGTGCCGTCCTGGGGGCGGATGCTGGCCGATGCCCAGACGCTGGTCTCGCTGGCGCCGCATGTCGCCGTGATCCCGGGCCTCGCGATCGTCTTCATGGTGCTGGGCCTGAACCTGCTGGGCGACGGGCTGCGCGACGCGCTGGA
>NZ_JARAMO010000039.1:0-37446 GCF_028807275.1 Mameliella sp. AT18 | reverse complement strand
AGGTTGGTCTGAAAGGCGATGTCGTCGATGACGGTGATGATCTGCGAAATCTGGTCAGAGGACTTTGCGATCGACCCCATCGCCTCAAGCGCCCTTGCCATGACCTCGCCGCCTTGTTCCGCCCGGCGACGGCCTTCGACCACCTTGGTATCGACCTCCTGGGCCCGGGCCGAGGCCGACTGCACGCTGGCTGACAATTCGTCGAGCGCAGCGGCCGATTCCTCCAGCGTTGCCGCCTGAACCTCGGAGCGGCGCGACATCTCGTCGGACATGCTGGACAATTCGTTGGCGTTGCTCGCAACCGCGTCGGCGCTTTGCCGCAGCGAGCCGACCAGATCGTCAAGCGTGTCGGCCAGGCTGTTGAAATCGGCGCAAAGCTGCACGTAGCTGTCCCCGAGATCGTGCCATTCACCCTCGTCGATACGATTCTGCAGATCGCCGCCGCGCAATTGGCTCATCGCGGCACTGAAGGCCTGGAACAGGTCCACCCGTCGGCCATTCTCGGCGACCATGCGCTTTTCGGCGGCGTCCGCAGCCAGCAGCTTGGCCCTCAGATCCTCGAGGTTGCGCGAGATCATCCCCACCTCGTCGGCCCGCGCGGTATCGGAAAGCTCGAACTCGTAGTCGTGCTGGGCAAGGCGCCGGACAGCATCGCGGGCGCGCTGGATCGGCAGGGACAAGGACCGGCCAAAGATGAAGGCCAGGATGAGCGCAACC
The DNA here is from genome assembly GCF_028807275.1 of Mameliella sp. AT18. Classification (NCBI taxonomy): domain Bacteria; kingdom Pseudomonadati; phylum Pseudomonadota; class Alphaproteobacteria; order Rhodobacterales; family Roseobacteraceae; genus Antarctobacter; species Mameliella sp. AT18. The sequence goes on along the minus strand of NZ_JARAMO010000039.1, from coordinate 36,729 downwards.
GCCACCACCAGTCCGTTCCCGAGCAGCTGCTTGATGTCGGAGGCCGCGGCCACGGCAGCCGCCTCGGATTCCAGCTGCGTCACATCGGCGGCCAGGGCATCGGTCATCGCCAACAGCTCGCTGCGGGTTTCCTCCAGCGAGGGCAGAATGGTCCTGTAGGCAAAGGCCTTGCGGTCGAACAGGGTCAGCCCGGCCAGCGTCTCGACTTCACCGTCCAGGGCGGCCAACCGTTCGGCCATTTCAGCCAGGCGGGTCGCCATTTCGGGGCGCTGCGCCCCGGACACGCGGGTGTCGGCAAAGCTTGTCCGCACCTCTGCAAAACGGTCGGACATGGCCGTCAACTCGGCCCGCATGTCCTCCATCTTGGCGTCATCGCCGGCAACGAACAGCATCATCGCCAGTTCCGCGCTCTGCATCCTGTTCGTTAGGTCGCCCAGAAGCCGGCTTTGAGAGAACATGTCGGAAGTGTGGTAGAGCTTGGCCGTGAGTTCGGATTTCACCGTCCAGGAAATGACCGAGAGTACCAGCAGTGTCGCGATAAAGGCCGATGCCAGCAGCATCACCTGAATTCGGATCGAAAACCTTCCCATGAATCGCCCTCACATCTGTTTTGCGGGCAAATTGCCCACGCGTCAGAGCGGGTGTAGCGGGGAGCAGGTAAACAAAACTTTCCGCAGCGGCGGAATTTCACATTCAATTCTTGGCAGTTTCGCGGCCGGTGGCGGGGATCTTGGCCAATTGCACCGCCAGGATGCCGGCTGCGATCACGGCCACACCCAACAGGTCGAGCGGTCGCAACGCCTCGCCCAGGAAGACGGCGGCGATGGCCACGCCCAGGAACGGGTTGAGAAAGTGGAAGGTCGCGGAACGTACCGCGCCGACGCGGTTGACCAGCAGCACCCAGACAAAGGTCGCCGCCAGGCCAGGCACCAGCGTGGTATAGACAAAGGCCGCGATCAGCGAGGCAGACCAGTCGATCTGCACGGTCTCCAGCGTCAGGGCCGGCACCCAGAGCACCGCACTGCCGATCAGCATCTGCAGGCCAACCACCATCATGAAGTTCCCGCCCGAGGTCGCCCCGCGCAGCGACAGGGTGGCAACGGTCAGCGCGATGACGCCAAGAACACAGAACAGCACACCCACCATGTCCAGCCCACCGCCGAACCGCGCCCCCATGATGATGGCCACGCCGGCCATGCCGGCGACCAGCCCGAACAGCGCCTGCGGGCGCAGGGTCTCTCCCAGGAACAGCCACCCGGCCAGCGCCACCAGCAGCGGCATTGTCGAAGCGATGATGGCCGCCAGAGAGGCCTCGACCGTCTGCATGGCGACGAAGTTCAGCCCCAGGTAGAGCGCGTTCTGGCAGACACCAAAGACGATCGTCGCACGCCATTGGCCCCGGGTCAGCCGCCAGCTCTGCCCCATCGCCCAGGCGATCGCCACCGCCAACAGGCCCGAGATCAGGAAGCGCAGGGCCAGCGCCGAGAGCGGCGGGGCCGCCGCAACGATGATCCGGGCAGAGGTGAAGGCCGAGGACCACATCACCGCGAAGGCGAGGCCCATCAAGATCGCGCGAGTATCCATGCCAAAGCATTAGGCGCTTTCGCAGGCGACCGAAAGGCCGCTTTGCGCGTGCCCGCGCTACTCTGCCGCCCGGCTCCCGTCCGCGACGGTCGGCAGGTGGCCGGTCTTGATATAGAGGAGGCAACCGTCGTCCGAAAAAGGCGTGTGGCTAGAACCGTCGGGGCTGCGGATCCAGCTGCCAGCCGGATAGCTGCCGTGTTCGTCCTGCAACCGCCCCTCGATCACATAGACCTCTTCCCCGCCGCGGTGCGCATGGGGCCCCAGCCGCGTGCCCGGCGCAAAGCGGACGATCCGCACGCGTTCCCCGGGGACGTCATGGACCAGCAGCTGACTCAGGCCCGGCGCCACTTGCTCGAACGCCGCAGCCTGCGTGGCGACGGCCTTCTGCTCGGTATCGGCGGGATCGAACTGGCACAGCTTGACCAGGATGGTCGCGCCGTCTGGGCCGATATGAGGCGTGTGCGCGGTGCCGATCGGGTTACGAATATAGCTGCCGACCGGGTAGTCCGCGTGCTCGTCAGAGAACACGCCCTGCAGGACCAGGAATTCCTCGCCGCCGCCATGCGTATGCGCGTCGAACTGGCTGTTCGGCGCGAAACGGACAATGGTCGTGGCGCGGGCCACCTCGTCGCCGATCCGGTCCAGCATCATCCGCTCTACCCCGTTGGCGGGCGAAGGACGCCACTGGTAATCCTCGGGGCGGATCACCACCCGTTTCGAGAAATCGGCATTCAGTTCCATCTCGCGCCTCCTGCGGCTGATCCCCGTGCAGACCCTGTGCACCCCAGTCTAGCCTGTCCACCCCTGCTGACCAGCCTTGGCGCGCAAATCCCGTTGAGACCCGCCCGCTCCGGGACTAGCGTGGCGCCAGTTTCGTTTAGGTGGAGTGGATTGGATGACTTTCGCCCTGATTTTCGATTGTGAGTTCCTGACGGCCGAGGGGTCCCCCTCGCGTTTCTGGTGCGGGCCCTACGATCCCGACCCCGTCGTCGCCCAGATCGGCGTGGCCAAGTTGGGTCTGGACGGGGACTTCCCGTTGCTCGACACGCTGCGGCTGTATGTGACCCCCCGTGACCGGCAGGGCGCGCCCTGGCAACTGGACCCGTTCTTTACCCGCCTGACCGGGATCACCCAGGAACAGATCGACACTGAGGGCCTGCCCCTGGCCGAAGCCCTAGCCCGGACGCGGGACTTTGCAGAGGGCAAGCGGCTGTGGTCCTGGGGCAAGGACGAATTCAACATGGTCGCCATCAGCTGCTACGTCGAAGGCATCCCCGCGCCCCTGCCCGCCTCGCGGTTCGGCAATGCCTGCGACCTGCTGCTGAAGGCCGGGATGCCCTACGAGGATCTGCGGCAGACCCGCAGCGACCGGCTGGCCGATTACTACAAGCTGGACCACCCGCCGCTGCGCGGCCACGATGCCTTGGATGACGCGCTGTCGGTGACCTATGTCCTGCAACACCACCTGCGGCAAAACCGGCTGACCGCATCGGATTTCGGCTGAGGCCGGGACAGAAAAATGCCCCGCCTGCCAAAGGGCAAGCGGGGCCAGTTCGTGCCGCGGGCTATGCGCGGCATCGGCGGTGTTCATGGTGATTTCGGGTAAGGGTCAGTCCTACCGTTCGGCCATTTCAGACCGGATCTGCTGGCGCAGGACGTCGATCGGCACGGTCTTGCCGTCACGCTTGAAGCACCAGTAGGTCCAGCCGTTGCACGAGGGCGCACCTTCGAGCTTGGCCCCCACCTGGTGGATCGAGCCCTTGACGTCATTGCCCACCAAGGTTCCATCGGCGCGCACCTTGGCCCTGTGGCGGCCGTTCATGCTCCACAGTTCCTCGCCCGGTCGCAGCATGCCGCGTTCGACCACCTGGCCAAAGGGCACGCGCGGCTCGGCGCGTTTCGAGGCGCTGACCTCCAGCGCGACCTTGTCAAAGGCCCGCACGCTGGCGATGCGCTTTTCCGCGACGTCGCGATAGGCGGCCTCGCGTTCGATCCCGATCCAGTCACGGCCCAGCATCTTGGCCACGGCGCCGGTCGTGCCGGTGCCAAAGAACGGGTCAAGCACCACGTCACCCGGGTTGGTCGAGCCGACCAGCACACGGTGCAACAGGGAGGTCGGTTTCTGCGTCGGATGCGCCTTGTCGCCGTTGGCGTCCTTGATGCGTTCCCCGCCGTTGCAGATCGGCAAAACCCAGTCGCTGCGCATCTGGATGCCTTCGTTCAGCGCCTTCAGCGCCTCGTAGTTGAAGGTGTATTTCGCGCCTTCGCCCTTGGACGCCCAGATCATCGTCTCATGCGCGTTGGTGAACCGCTTGCCACGGAAGTTCGGCATCGGGTTGGACTTGCGCCAGACAACATCGTTGAGAATCCAGAATCCGGCGTCCTGCAACGCGGCCCCGACCCGGAAGATGTTGTGATAGGAGCCGATCACCCAGATCGCCCCGTCGGGCTTGAGCAATCGGCGCGCCGCTGCGAGCCAGTCTTGGGTAAACTTGTCGTAGGCGGCAAAACTCGAAAACTGGTCCCAGTGGTCATCTACCGCGTCCACCTGGGAGTTATCCGGTCGATGCAGCGCGCCCTTCAGCTGCAAGTTGTAGGGCGGATCGGCAAAGATCAGGTCCACCGAAGACTCCGGAAGGCTCTGCATCACCTCGATGCAGTCCCCGGACAGGATCGTGTTGATAGGGAGCGCATCTGCGCCCGTTACCTTGGTCATCGTCGTCATTCTCTGCCTCTGTCCCGCGGCGCTTGTGCGCTCATTGGTTGGGCAAAAGATGAGTCAAAGGTGATTCGCGGTCAATTCTATTTTTGAATCAGTCACTTGTGTTTTTCGCTTGCCACAAGATATCGCGCACGGGGGCGAAGGAACGTCTATGATATGGGGTCACCCCCAAATCTCGGAGTGCAGATTTGTGACACTTCGTCGGGTAGCCTGCGTTTGTTTCCCAGCCGTATCCGGGAAACTGTGTCGCGGCCTCCTTCATGACATTATCGCGCCAAGTTTTCGCCACAATTGAGGCCGCCGCAATGGATGGAGAGCGCCCGTCCCCGCCCACGACCGGGGTCGCCGGGCAGGGCAGATCCACCGGAAGGCGATTGCCGTCGATCAGGAGATGGTCGGGCACGACCGGCAGATCCGCCACCGCGCGCCGCATCGCCAGCAGGCTGGCCTGAAGGATGTTGAGCGCGTCGATTTCCTCGACGCTGGCCACGCCCAGCCCCACCTGCGCGCTTTGGCGCAACAGGGGCGTCAGCAGGTCCCGCCGCTTCGCTGTCAGTTTCTTGGAGTCGTTCAGCCCCTCGGGGATCGAGGCGCGGTTCAGGACGACCGCTGCGGCCACCACAGGCCCTGCCAGCGGTCCGCGTCCCACTTCGTCGACCCCGGCCACGCAGGTACATCCACGCGCCCAGAGCGACTCTTCCAGTTCAATCGTCAGTCCCATGTCCCGGTTGAACCCGAAGGCCCGCCCCGAGGCAAGCCCGGGATCAGTCCGCCAGCCGCGACAGGATCGGCAAGCGTTTCGACAAGACCCCGGCGCCTGCCGTCAGGATGGCCATCACGACGATCCAGCCCAGGAAGGGCACGAGTCCGATTACCGCCGTCAGCATGGCCCCGACAAACCCCGCCAGGACCCGAAAGATCCAGGACTTGGGCAGAGAGAATGCGGCACCAATTACTGTGGCGCCCAGGCCGTAGGCGCCCACCACGAGGCCCGCCAGCCCCAGCGCCAGCGCCGCCAGCCAAAAGAACGGCGTCAGCAGGGCGCCGATCAGGGTCAGCGCCACCAGCACGCCACCGCCCAGCAAGACTGAAAGCCCAAGGAACCCCGACAGCACATTGCGGAAGGGTCGCGCAGCCAGGTCCTCGGCAAAGCCCCCCATTGCCCTGGGTGCGATCAGGGCCGCCAGCGCGGCGATCAGGCCGATGATGACGCCCCAGGTCAGGTAGTCGGCGGCTTCATCGGCAAAGCTGCGCTTGTCGCCGCCGCCGGGATGCTGGAAGGCGCCGCTGACGCGCTTGAACCGCAGCTTGACACGGGTGATCCGTTCCGCCGGCACCACCTCCTCGGGCACCAGCAGCGTGCCCACCTCTTCCTCGTACAGAGTCAAGGTGCCGTCGATCCGGGCGCCGGGCCCGAAGGTCAGTTCGCGCGTCGAAATCACCGCGTCGCCCGCCACCGGGGCGTCCAGTTCAACGATCTCGCCGTTCAGGATCATGCTTTCGCCGATTGGTGCCGTCACCGACACCTCCGAACCGAAGGCCCGCAGGTCGCCCCCGACCGGGGCATCGACCGTGATCGTATAGCCCGCCACCGCGGCATCACCGGCCACCGCGCCCTCGATCCGGACACGCTGACCCGCCGCATAGAGGCTGCCGCCCAGGTCGGCCCCGATATCGACCCAGCGTCCCGCCATATGCGCGTTGCCGGTGATCGGCGCGGCCAGCCGGACCCCTTCGCCCGCCAGGAAGGCATCGTCGCGACCGTCCTCCCCCATGCGAACGGACTGGCCCGCCTTGTAGACGTCGTTGCCCAGCACGGCCTCTTCGTCCTGCGCCAGGGCCGGAACGGCCAGCATCAGGCTCAGGATCACCAGCAGATTCTTCAACATGCGCAAACTCCCTGCCGCATCGGGCAACTTCCGGGCGACGCATCACCACAGACTCCCTGCGCTGCCTTAAAGCGCGGGTCAGGGAGCAGGCTCAACCCTTTTTGGTATCGGTTGCGGTGGCTTCTTCGTCCAGCAGGGCCGAGATCAGGGACAACACAGCTTCTTCCTCGGACACCTTGCGCGACGAGATCCACATTTCCAGCCGCGCGCGTTCCTCGCAGCTGAGCTGGACAAGGATCGGACGACGGTCACCCGAAGAAACGGTTTTCTCCCAGCCGATCCCGGCATCCAGGGCACGGCGCAGGGTCTGGCGCACTAGATAAGCCAAGGGGACATGCGCCACGGACTGGCGGACAAGCGCCTTGCGCAGGGGCTCCGGCAGCCCCAGGACAAGGGCTTTTCTCGCATCGCGCCGACTCATGGCTTCCTCGTTATCGTATTGAGAGAGTCTAACAGATTGCAGGCCCGCGACGAGCCCCGATCTCGTGAAAGTTGTATGCGCGCCCGGCCTGCGGCGGCAAGTCGGAACGCGCCGGACTCGTTCCCGAATACGGCAAAGCGACGGCAGGGAACAGGGGTGGTGCGGCTTTTCTATTCTTCTCGCTCGGTGGTGAAGGTCAGCGGATAGCCCGCCGACTGGCCTGCATCATTGCCCTGCTGCGCCTTGGTTTCGGCCACTTCACGGGTAAAGACGGCCACCACGCTGGCACCGCGCCGATGCGCGGTCAGCATGACGCCCAACGCCTCGGACTCGGTCATGCGAAAGATACCCTTCAGCACCGCCACCACGAAATCGCGCGGGGTGAAATCATCGTTCAGCAGGATGACCTTGTAGAGCCTGGGCCGCTCGGTCCGGGTCTTCTTCTCGGTCTTGGGCGGCGCTGCGATCCCGCTCATGGCGCATCTCCCCGGCTGACGGTCGCTGTCAGGCCAGAGTGACAGGTCCCCCTGTCCCGGTCCAGTCCACCCCGGAAACGAACAGGGGCGCCCGAAGGCGCCCCTGCGTGATCTGATGGCGGTGCGGCAGATGGCGTATACCCGCCTGCCGCCCGGCTGGCCTCCCCGAAGGGAAAGCAGCCGTATTACATCATGCCGCCCATGCCGCCCATGTCGGGCATGCCGCCGCCGGCGCCTGCGCCTTCTTTCTGCGGCTTGTCGGCCACCATCGCTTCGGTGGTGATCAGCAGGCCGGCAACCGAGGCTGCGTCTTCCAGAGCGGTGCGGACAACCTTGGCCGGGTCGATGACGCCGAACTTGAACATGTCGCCATATTCATCGGTCTGCGCGTTGTAGCCGAACTTGAGGTCGTCGGATTCGCGGACCTTGCCAGCCACGACCGAACCGTCGACACCGGCGTTCTCTGCGATCTGGCGCAGCGGAGCTTCCAGCGCCTTGCGCACGATCGAGATGCCTGCGTTCTGGTCGCTGTTCGCGCCGGTCAGACCGTCGAGCACCTTGCCACCCTGAACCAGGGCCACGCCGCCGCCGACGACGATGCCTTCCTGCACGGCTGCGCGGGTCGCGTTCAGAGCGTCGTCCACGCGGTCCTTGCGCTCTTTCACTTCGACTTCGGTCATGCCGCCAACGCGGATGACGGCCACACCGCCGGCCAGCTTGGCCACGCGTTCCTGCAGCTTTTCACGGTCGTAGTCGCTGGTGGTTTCTTCGATCTGGGTGCGGATCTGCGAAACGCGCGCTTCGATCTCGGCCTTCTCGCCAGCACCGTCGACGATGGTGGTCTCGTCCTTGGTGATCGTGACCTTCTTGGCGGTGCCAAGCATGTCCATCGTGACGTTTTCCAGCTTCATGCCGAGGTCTTCGGAGATGACCTGGCCGCCGGTCAGGATCGCGATGTCCTGCAGCATGGCCTTGCGGCGGTCGCCGAAGCCCGGTGCCTTGACGGCTGCGATCTTCAGGCCGCCGCGCAGCTTGTTGACCACGAGGGTCGCCAGCGCTTCGCCTTCGACGTCTTCCGCGATGATCAGCAGCGGCTTCTGCGACTGGATCACCGATTCCAGCAGCGGAACCATCGGCTGCAGCGACGAGAGTTTCTTCTCGTGCAGCAGGATCATGCAGTCTTCGAGATCTGCGATCATCTTGTCGGGGTTGGTGACGAAGTAGGGCGACAGGTAGCCACGGTCGAACTGCATGCCTTCGACGACGTCGGTCTCGGTCTCGAGACCCTTGTTCTCTTCGACGGTGATGACACCTTCGTTGCCGACCTTCTGCATCGCGTCAGCGATCTGGCGGCCGATTTCGGCTTCGCCGTTGGCCGAGATGGTGCCGACCTGCGCAACTTCGTCCGAGTTCTCGACGGTGCGGGCAGCGTTCTTGATCGCGTCCACGACCTTGGCGGTGGCCAGGTCGATGCCGCGCTTGAGGTCCATCGGGTTCATGCCGGCGGCAACCGCCTTCATGCCTTCCTTGACGATGGCCTGGGCCAGCACGGTCGCGGTGGTGGTGCCGTCACCGGCTTCGTCGTTGGTGCGGGAAGCGACTTCCTTCACCATCTGCGCGCCCATGTTCTCGAACTTGTCTTCCAGTTCGATTTCCTTGGCGACAGACACACCGTCCTTGGTGATGCGCGGGGCGCCGAACGACTTGTCCAGAACCACGTTGCGGCCCTTGGGGCCCAGGGTCACCTTGACCGCGTCGGCCAGGATGTTGACACCCTTCAGCATCTTCGTGCGGGCGTCGGTATCGAATTTCACGTCTTTTGCGGACATTTATCTTCTCCAGTAGACAGATGGGGTCATATCAGGGGGCCGTCGGGCCGCCCTCGATCACGACAGGCGTTCAGGCCGCGGCTGCGGCTGCGTCGTCCGTGATGATGCCCAGAATGTCGCTTTCCTTCATGATCAGCAGCTCTTCGCCACCGACGCTGACTTCGGTGCCGGACCACTTGCCGAACAGGACCTTGTCGCCCTCTTTCACGGCCATCTCGATCAGCTCGCCGCTGTCCTTGCGTGCACCTTCGCCACACGCGACAACCACGCCTTCTGCCGGCTTTTCCTTGGCGCTGTCGGGAATGATCAGCCCACCAGCAGTCTTTTCGTCGCTCTCGACGCGACGGACCAGCACGCGGTCATGAAGCGGTTTGAATGCCATCTTCGAGTCTCCTAGCTCAAAGTTACTCCCGTGAGGTCCCCCGTCGTGGGCAGACCCCGTTATCACTCACACCAGGCGAGTGCTAACGGCGCTGAGGTAAGGAATGGCATGGCGCGAGTCAACAAGAGCGTGAGAGAAAATTATCGTCAATCGGCCCTGGCCGGACGGGAACCGGCCCTCCGGCGGCGCAGCTTGATCCCCAGCGCCAGCGCAAATGCCGCCGCCACAGCCAGCGCCGAAACCAGCCCGCCCCAGTCGCTGACCACCTCGGCCACGCGGTCGATCTGGGTCCCGAAGGCAAAGCCCAGGCCGACATAGGCCGTCACCCAGATCGTCTCTCCCGCCGTGTCCCAGAGGGCGAACCGCCAGCGCGACAGACCCAGAGACCCGGCAACGAGGTTGACCCAGGGACCAAGCGGCGCCAGCAGCCAGGTCGACAGAAAGACACCGACACCGCCCCGCGCCTCAATCACCGCCTCGCCCCGGGCGATCAGCCTGTGCCGCCCGGTGCGACGCGCCACCCATCCCAGGAAAGGCTGTCCGCCCCAGCGCCCGACCTGGAACCCGGTGTTGTCGCCGGCCAGCGCGGCCAGCCAGCCCGAGAGCCAGACCTGCCACAGCACAAGATCCCCCGCCGCCGCAAAGGCCCCCGCTGCCAGCATCACCAGCGAGGTCGGCACCGGCACCGCAAGGCAAGACACGAAGGCAGAGCCCGCCACCACCCAGAGCCCCCAGGCGGACACCAGTTCGAAGGCCCAGTCACTCATCCGGATGCGCCATGCGCCAGGCGGCAATGGCCGCTTCCAGGTCGTCGATCAGCACCTGTACCGGAACGCCGCGCTCCGCCGCCATGCGCTCCAACGGCCTCGGCCCTTCGCCGTCCGGCACCATTTGCAGGGCCTCGATCACCACCTCGCGCGGGACGTCCCAGCTCATCGCGACAAAGCGGGGCGACATCCAGGGTGCGATGGGCATGTCCTGATGCCGGGGATCTGCCCAGTACAGCATCCCCGAGACCAGCCGAACGGCAAAGACCGCCGCCACCAGCAGCGCGACGGTCAATCCCGCCGTCAGAAAGGGCGCCTCGCGCCACAACCGTCGCATTTCCCGCCTCCTGCATGATTGCCCACAGCCTAACCCCAACCTGCCACCTGACGCAGCAGTGACACGCCGCCGCGCACAAATTCCGTCGCAGCGTTTGCCCTTCGGGCGGGCGCGTCCCTAGGCTGGCCATAGGTCAACACGGGGGAATCGCGCCATGAAACTGGGAATCATCGGCAGCGGCATGGTCGGCGCCGCCGCCGCCTTTGCCTGCACCCTGCGCGGCGCCGCCTCGCGCATCGTGCTGGTCGACATCGACACGGCCCGCGCCCGGGCCGAGGCCGAGGACATCGCCCATGCCGCCCCTTTCGCCGGGGCCACCCAGATCGACGCGGGCGACTACGACGACCTGGCCGGTTCCGGCATCGTGATCCTGGCCTGCGGTGTCGGGCAGAAACCGGGGGAAACCCGGCTGGAGCTGCTGGGCCGCAATGCCGCCGTGTTCCGTTCGGTGGTCGGTGAGGTGATGCGCGTCTGCCCCGATGCGATCCTGCTGGTCGCCTCGAACCCGGTCGACATCATGGGGCAGATCACGCAGGCTCTTTCGGGCCTGCCACCGGGGCTCGTCATCGCCTCGGGCACGATCCTTGATACCGCGCGTTTTCGCTGGCTCTTGGGCCGTCACCTGGGGATCGCGCCCCGGTCCATCCATGCCTACGTCCTGGGAGAACATGGCGACAGCGAGGTGCTGGCCTGGTCCGCCGCCCGTGCCGGGTCCATCTCCGTTCAGGGGTTCGCCGAACAGGTCGGCGCGTCGCTGACGCCCGAGGTCCGCGACCGGATCGATAATGGCGTGCGCCGCGCCGCCTATACCATCATCGAGGGCAAGGGCGCGACCTGGTACGGCATCGGCGCCGGTCTGGCCCGGATCGTGTCCGCCATCGCGCAGGACGAGGGCGCGGTGCTGACCGTCTCTACCTTGGGAGACGTCATGGGCGTGCAGGACGTCGCCTGTTCGGTGCCCCGGGTGGTGGGCGCGCAGGGCGTGACAGAGGACCTGGTGCCCGACCTTTCGCCAGCCGAGGCGGACGCCCTGCGCGCCTCGGCCGAGATGTTGCGCGATACCGCTGCCGCCGTGCCGGTCTGAGCCCCCCTTTCATGTCGCCGCCAAGAGGTCTAGGCTGCCAGGCAATGCGCAAGCCGCGCAGTCCCCAGCCAAGAGTTCCCCATGCCCGCGCCCACCGTCGCGCCCCTGCGCAGTGCCCCGCCGCCGTCGCGATCCGACAATCTACGCGGTATCGTCCTCATGCTGTCGGGCTTTTTCTGCTTTGCCGCCTGCGACGTGCAGGCCAAGTTCCTGACCGACAGTCTGCATCCGGCTCAAGTGGTCTGGTTCCGCCAGATCGGGCTGGCGCTCGGGGTGCTGGTCCTGATCGCACTGCGTGGACCGCATATCCTGCGCTCGCGGCTGCCGGGCCTTCAGATCATGCGCGGGCTAACGGCGGTCTGCTCTGCCCTCTGTTTCGTCCTTGCGGTCAGCTTCGTGCCACTGGCAGACGTCGTGGCCGTGACGTTCATCGCGCCCTTCGTCGTCACCGTCCTTGGCGCGGTCGTTCTGCGCGAACCCGTGGGCGTCCGGCGCTGGGTCGCTGTGGGCATCGGGTTCGTCGGTATGCTGATCGTGATCCGCCCTGGGATGGGCGTTTTCCATCCCGCCATCGGCTTTGCCGTGGCCGCCGCCGGCTTCTTTTCGCTGCGCCAGGTGCTGTCCCGCAGCCTCAGCGGGACGGATTCGGTGATGACCACGGTCGCCTATACCTCGCTCACCGCGATCACCGTGGTCAGCCTGACCCTGCCCTTCGTCTGGCGCACGCCGGACGGGTTCGGGCTCTGGCTCATCGTGGCGGGCCTCGCCGTCACCGCCGCCCTGGGCGAAATCCTGGTGATCCGTGCCCTCGACATCGCGCAGGCGGTTGTCGTCGCGCCGATGCATTACTCGCTGATCATCTGGGGCACGTTTTACGGCTACGTCGTCTTTTCGGATCTGCCCGACGGCTGGACGCTGCTGGGCTGCGGGATCATCGTCGCCTCGGGGCTGTATACGCTGCACCGGGAACGGCTGGCGGCCAAGCGCGGCACGGACTAACGTCCGACCTCCCAGCTGTAGGCCCAGTGTTTCAACCCCTCGCGGCCGGTCTCGGTCAGGGCGTAGACGCCTTTGCCCTGACGTTCGAACCAGCCATAGTGGTTGTCCCGCATGATCCGCGTGGCCATCGCAACACCGGTGGCGCTGGCCACGTCGCGCCCGCGACAAGCCCCGTGTTCGGCCAAGTGCGCCGCGCAGGCCAGCGAATCCTGGCGATAGCCGGTCACGATGCCGTGCCGCGTCGCCCCGCCCTCGTTCGGATCGCCGCGCAGCCGCTCGAAGGCGCGCAGCAATTTGGCCGCCTTGGCCTTGTTGCGCCGCGGTACATAGGGGCCGGGATCGCATTGCACCTCGACCGTGCCATCCGCGCGCACGGTGATGAAACCCAGGCCAAGACGGCGGCACATGGCAAGGTTGTCCTTCAACGCCCTTCGCGTGCTGGGCCCGGTTGGGCGCGGCACGGCGATATAGACATGATCGCTGACCGACAGCCGGGCGCAGGCCTGGTGATACAGCGACAGGGTGATCCGCAGTTTCAGCTCGACGATGACGGGCGGCTCGTCGCCGCGCAGGGCGACAAGGTCCGCCGCGCCGACCTCTCCCTTGACCGTATAGCCCTGCGTTTCCAGCAAGGCCTTGACCGGCGCATATAAATCGCTCTCCCGTTCCATCCCTGCAGTCTCTGCGCGGGGCTTCCCCTTGTCCAGAACCTGCCCGCCGGACTATGCACAAGGGGCCCAAACCGGAAAGCGAACCCATGCGCCTGATCCTGATCGCCCTGACCCTTCTGGGCCTCTGTACCGCCCCGCTCTACGCCAGTTGCCAGGGGCGCGACCTGATGGGCACGCTGACCGACAGCGAAAGGGCACGCTTCGAGGATCAGCTTGCCGCGACGCCCTATGCCCAAGGCAACCACTGGCGCGCCACGCGCGGCGACCAGACCCTGCACCTGGTCGGCACGCTGCACCTGGGCGACCCGCGCATGGACGCCCCGGCAGAGCGGCTTGCCCCGCTGGTCGAAGGCGCGGACCTCTTGTTGCTGGAAATGGCAGCGCCGGAGAAAGAGGCGCTGGAAACCGCGCTGAAAACCCGGATGGACATGTTGCTGCTGCCCGACAGCACCCTGCCCGAACTCCTGCCTGAAGATGAGTGGGACCGCCTGTCCCAGGCCATGCGCCTGCGCGGGATGCCGCCCTTCATGGCCGCCCGGATGCGGCCCTGGTATGTTTCGATCCTGCTGGCGATCCCGCCCTGCATGACCGCGCAACTGGCCGAGGCCAACGGGCTGGACGCCCGTCTGGAACGCGCGGCGCTGGCCGCCGGCGTGCCGACGCAGTCGCTGGAACCCTATGAAACCGGGTTCGCAGCCTTCTCGGACATGCCCCTGGACACGCAGCTCTTGATGGTCCGGTCCGCCCTCAGCACGCCCGAGGATGGCGAGAACCTGTTCGAGACCATGCTGACCGCCTATTTCGGCGAGGCTCACGCCGCCAGCCAGATCGTGCTGGAGGTGCTGTCACCCCGGCTGACGCCGCTGACGCCCGCGGAAAACGCCCAGGTCTTCGAAGTGCTGGACGATGCGCTGATTTCCGGCCGCAACCGCGCCTGGATTCCGGTCCTGACAGAGGCACTGGACAACAGCGAGGGTTATGTCGTCGCCGCCTTCGGCGCCGCACATCTCGCCGGAGAGCACGGCGTGCTGCAACTGCTCGAGAACGAGGGCTTTGCGCTGGAGCGGGTGCCGTTCTGAGCTGATCGGGGACCCAGATCAAGGACATCCGTCCTCAGCACCGTTTATCCTGCCGCCGATCCGCAAAAAGGAGTCGGCAATGAATCTCAGGGCGAAACGAAAGGAATTGCAGGGTGTGAACGGCGCTCTCGGGCTGGTCGCCGGGTTGGGCGGCTACATCGGGAACCTGTATTCCTACGGGCTGGCCACTTTCCTGATGCTGGCCATCTGGATCGTCGGAGCAACCGTGATCAACCTTCTGACCGACCCGCCCGAGAAAAGAACAGGGCGCCGCGCGTCGCGGCGCCCCTGCCATGATCAGGCCGCCAGCCCGCGCCCCTTCAGCAGCGCCTCGACCCCGGGCATCCGGCCCCGGAACTGCATGTAAAGGTCTTCGGCCTCCACCGATCCACCACGGGACAGGATGAACCGTTCCAGCTTTTGCGCGGTTTCCGGATCGAAGGCCCCGCCCGCTTCCTCGAAAGCCTCGAAGGCGTCCGCATCCATGACCTCGGACCACATGTAGCTGTAATAGCCAGAGGAATAGCCGTCACCGGCAAAGACATGGGCGAAATGCGGCGTCGCGTGGCGCATCACGATGGCGCGCGGCATGCCGATGCTTTCCAGAACCTCCGCCTGCTTCTGCATCGGATCGGCAGGCGCCGCGCCGGAATGGAACTCCAGGTCCACCAGCGCCGAGGCAACGTATTCCACCGTCTGGAACCCCATGTCGAAATTCGCCGCCTTCAACACCTTGTCCAAGAGCGCCTTGGGCATCGGCTCTCCGGTTTCGGCATGGGTGGCGAATTCCGCCAGCACCTCCGGCACCTCCAGCCAATGCTCATACAGCTGCGACGGCAATTCGACGAAATCCCGCGCAACGGACGTCCCCGCGACCGAGCCGAATTCCACATCCGACAGCATCTGGTGCAGCGCGTGGCCGAATTCATGGAACAAGGTCCGCGCATCGTCATAGGACAAAAGCGCCGGTTTGCCCGCCGACGGCTTGGCGAAGTTGCAGACATTGACCACGATCGGCGTCTTTTCCTGGGGCCGTTTCGCCT
This sequence comes from Mameliella sp. AT18, assembly GCF_028807275.1. NCBI lineage: Bacteria > Pseudomonadati > Pseudomonadota > Alphaproteobacteria > Rhodobacterales > Roseobacteraceae > Antarctobacter > Mameliella sp. AT18. Next base: position 21,446 of record NZ_JARAMO010000039.1, on the reverse strand, counting down.
GCATCCGAAAGGCCGAACACCAGGCGCCGGAGCGTTTCGAGGACCGCGCAAAATAGTCCCCGATAAAGACCGCTACGTGTTTCCCGTCCCGTGTCACCTCGAAAGCGCGGCAATCGGGATGGTACATCGGCACCTCCAGCGGCGCGAACTCCAGCCCGAACAGGCGGTTGGCGCAGGCAAAGGCCGCCTCGATCATCCGGTCAAGCTGCAGGTAGGGCTTCAGCTCGGCCTCGTCGAGATCATGTTGCGCCTTGCGCCGCTTTTCCGCGTAGTAACGCCAGTCCCAGGGTTCCAGCGGCCCCGGTATGCCATCGGCGTGCAGCATCTGCTCCATCTCGGCGGCATCCTTCAGGGCCGCCGCCTTTGCCGGTTCCCAGACCGCCATCAACAGCTCACGCACCTTGTCGGGCGTGCCCGCCATCTCGGTCTCCAGCTTGAACCCCGCGAAATCGGCATAGCCCAGCAGCTTGGCCCGCTCCTCGCGCAGCTTCAGCACTTCGCCCGCGATCCCGCGGTTGTCGGTCTCGCCGCCGTTCTCTCCGCGCATCACCCAGGCCCGCCAGGCCTTTTCGCGCAAGGCGCGGTGCGGCGAGAATTGCAGGAAGGGCACGATCAGCGACCGCGACAGCGTCACCACCGGGCCGCCCGTGCCTGCCGCCTCACCGGCGGAACGCGCCGAATCCACGACAAACTCCGGCAGGCCTTCAAGATCATCCTCGGCCAGCTCCATCGACCAGGCGGATTCGTCCTTCAGCAGGTTCTGGGTGAACTGCGTCCCCAGAACCGCCAGCCGCGACTTGACCTCTTTCATCTGCTCCGCGGCATCGCCTTCCAGCGCCGCACCCGCACGGACGAAATCGCGGTGCGTCAGGTATAGCACCCGCGCCTCTTCCTCGGAGAGGTCCAGCGCCTCACGCTGGTCCCAAAGATCCCGGATGCGGGCAAAAAGCGCTGTGTTGGAATAGATCGCCGAGGAATGCGCAGACAGCCTGGGGCTGAAATCGCGCTGCAATTCCTGCCGCTTGTCGTTGCTGTCTGCCCCCGCCAGGTTGAAGAAGGTGCCCAGCACCTTGTCCAGCGCTGCGCCCGATCCTTCCATCGCCAGGATGGTGTTGTCGAATGTCGGTGCCTCGGGATTGTCGGCGATCGCCTCGATCTCGGCCAGGTGCGCGGCCAGCGCCTCGTCCAGCGCCGGGGCAAAATCCTCGTCCGAGATATCGGCGAAGGGCGCGATGCCAAAAGGCGTGTCCCAGTCGACAAGCAAGGGGTTTGTCATATGGCTCTCTCCTGTCTCGATACAGCAAAGCTAGGCGCCCGCGCCGCCCGCTTCAATCGCAACAAGGGTTTCACCGGACGGGAACCCGCGAAGGGCGGGGTTCACCCCGCCGTCCCGCCACAGACCGGGCAATCCTCGCGGCGCTTCAGCGTGATCTTGCGGGTCTCGCTCCAGAGCGCGTCGTAAATCAGCATCTCGCCCCGCAACACGGCCCCCGCGCCGGAGATCAGCTTGATACATTCCACCGCCATCATGCTGCCGACGACGCCCGGCAAGGGCCCCAGCACCCCCGCCACCGCACAGCTCGGCGCCAGCCCCGGCGCCGGGGCCTCGGGGAAGATGCATTCGTAACAGGGCCCGGAATGGGTGGGATCAAAGACCGACACCTGCCCTTCCCACTGGCTGAGCGCACCCGAGATCAGCGGCTTGCCCGCCGCGACGCAGGCCCGGTTCACCAGGTAACGGGTGTCGAAATTGTCGGTCCCGTCCAGCACCACGTCATATTCTTCCAACAGCGCCGCCGCGCTCTCGTCGTCCAGGCGCCGCCTGTAGGGGCGCACCGCGATATAGGGGTTCAGGGCCTCCATCGCCGCCTGCGCGGAAAAGACCTTGGCCATGCCGATCCGCGCATCGGTGTGGATCACCTGCCGCTGCAGGTTGCCGCTGTCGACCTCGTCATCGTCGATCACGCCGATGGTGCCCACACCCGCCGCCGCCAGGTACAACAGCGCCGGAGAGCCAAGCCCCCCCGCACCGACCACCAGCACCTTCGCCTCTTTCAGCCGTTTCTGCCCCGGACCACCCAGCTCGCGCAGCACGATATGCCGGGCATAGCGTTCCAGCTCCCCTTCGCGGAACTTCGACGGATCGGGCGCCGGCGCCTCTGCCGCCTCCTTCCGGACCGCGCGCGCCTTCAACCGGCGTAGGCCCAACGCATAGGCAAATCCCAGCACCACGAAGCCGCCCAGGATCAGCCAGAGCGCCGCACTGCCGCCCGTCAACTCGCGCAGGGGATGGCCTACGGGCAGCACCACCTGCACCATCAGCACCAGGACATAGAGCAGCCCAAGCATGTAGAAGCGCGCCCGGCGCGGCACCTTCATCAGGTGCCCGATGCCCCAGATCACCGCAGCCAGTGCCAGCACGAATACCATCAGCCGCGCCCCGTCGACCCGAAACCGCCCGCGCCACGCGCGGTCTCGTCCAGCGGCCCTTCCCGGAACACCGCCCGCACCACCGGCGCCACAACCATCTGCGCGATCCTGTCGCCATGGGCGATCACGAATTCCGCCTCGCCCGCGTTCATCACGATCACCCCCAGGGGACCGCGATAATCGCTGTCGATGGTCCCCGGCGCATTGGGCAGGGTAATCCCGTGTTTCAGCGCCAGCCCCGAGCGCGGCCGCACCTGCACCTCGAACCCGTCCGGAATCGCGATCCGCAACCCCGTCGGCACCAGCACCCGCGCCCCCGGCGCCAAAACGATTTCCCCGCGATCAGGCAGGTTGGCACGCAGGTCCGCCCCCGCCGCGCCCGGCGTGGCATAGCGCGGCAGTCCCAGTCCCCTGTCCGCCCCCGCAACCCAATCGAAGGCAATCGCGACCTGTGCTTCTTCTTGGTTCAAATACCTAAACTCCGCCCGTGCCACGCGCACCGTCCCAGGGCCCTGGCGCCCGCGGGGAGACACCCAGCGCCTCGGCGATCCGCCCCGCCAGTCGCGCGCCCACCTCGCGTTTCGACGCGCGCGGCCAGGTCTCGGCGCCCCCCTCCGAAATCAGGACAACCGCGTTCTCCGCCCCGCCCATAATCCCGGTCGCCGGCGAGACATCATTCGCCACAATCCAGTCGCAGCCCTTGCGCACGCGTTTCGCCGTGGCATTGGCGACCACGTCATCCGTCTCTGCCGCAAAGCCCACCACAAGCCGGGGGCGCCCTTCGGCCAGCTGCGACACCTCCGCCAGGATGTCGGGGTTCTCGGCGAACTCCATCACCGGCAACTCGCCCCCCTGCTTCTTGATCTTCGACCCCGAGGCGCTGGCCACGCGCCAATCCGCCACCGCCGCCGCGAATATCCCCGCCTCGACCGGCAGCGCGCCCAGCACCGCCGCGCGCATCTCACGCGCGCTTTCGACCTCGATCACCTCGACGCCCGCCGGGCGCGGCGCCTCGGCGGGTCCGGTGACAAAGACCACCTCGGCGCCCATGTCGCGCAGGGCCTCGGCGATCGCCGTGCCCTGTGCCCCGGACGAGCGGTTGGCGATATAGCGCACCGGGTCGATGGGTTCATGGGTGGGGCCGGAGGTGATCAGAATACGCCGCCCGGCCAGAGGACCGTCGGAAAAGAAATCCTCGACCGCAGCGACGATTTCCATCGGTTCGGCCATGCGGCCCGGCCCATGTTCGCCGCAGGCCATGTCGCCCGCGTTGGGGCCGACAACCCGCACTCCGTCGCCGCGCAGGACCTCCAGGTTGCGCTGCGTCGCCGGATGTTCCCACATCCGCAGGTTCATGGCCGGGGCAATCATCACCGGCGTGTCCGTCGCCATCAGCAATGTCGTGGCCAGGTCATCCGCGTGGCCGCCCGCCATCTTCGCCATCAGGTCGGCGGTCGCGGGCGCCACCACCAAGAGGTCCGCCACGCGGCTCAGCTGGATATGGCCCATCTCGGCCTCTTTCGTCAGGTCAAAGAGATCGCGGTGCACCTCTTCGCCCGCAAGCGCCGAAACCGACAGCGGCGTCACGAACTGCTCGGCGGCACGGGTCATCACCGGCGTGACCGCCGCGCCACGCTCGCGCAGGCGTCGGATCAGGTCGAGGCATTTGTAAGCCGCGATCCCGCCCCCGATGATCAGAAGAATGCGTTTCCCGTTCAGCATGGCCCCGCCCCACTCGCTTTGGTGCGGTTGTAGGCCCAGCCGCGAGCCGAGACAATGGCCGGGCACGCCGGCGGCAATCGCGCGTCGTCCGGATGTCACCGCGCGCGAAATGCCTCGCAGGGGTCCGGGCGATCCACGGGCGGCGCGCTTTCGATCAGGTCGAACCCACCGTCCGGCGCCGCCCCCTCGTTTTCGCCCTGCCCCAGGGCCAGGATCGAAACATCGGGCGCCGCCAGCGCCAGCAGGGCCGGGGCGCCCCAGTCCTTGCGAGCGTGCCCATTGCCGGTGATGACCGCCACGGGGCCACCGGTGGCCTCAAGCGCCTCCAGCGCGGCAGCGGCCAGGCGCGCGTCGCGCAGGCGTTGGATGTCCACCATCATGGGCAGGATATCGGCGGGCAAAGCATCGCAATGCGCCGCCATCTGCAGGGCCTCGCGCCTTTCCTGCTGCCCGACCGGCAGCGGCCGGTCCAGCCCGAACCGCGCGGCGTTTTCGCCAAAAGCCTCGACCAGGGTTTGCGACATTACCGCCCGTGCGGCATCGCGCGGCACCTGCGCCCCGAAATGCGCGGCCTCGGGGGCCGCCACAAAAATCGGGTAGTACATGGAAAACGCGGGCCAACCGCTGTCGGCCCAGTTCAGCGCCGCGCCAAGCGCCGCCTCGTCGGCAATCAGGTCGGGTGTGATCCGGGGCATGGCCTCGGGGTCCAGCATCTCCCAGACGATGGCGCGGGGCTGCACCTCTGCAACGATCTCGGCCTGGCGCGCGTGATGGGCAGGGTTGTCGTGCACCTCGCCAAGAAAAAGCACGTCGGCGTCAGAAAGCGTGTCCGCCACAGCAGACCCGGCGCACAGCAACAGGCCGAGGATCACATGTCTCATGCCAGGAAGTGATGCACTTCCCCGCTTTGCGCCTCAAGCGCCTTGCGCATCTTTCCGAAGGCCGCCGCCTCCAGCTGGCGCACGCGCTCCTTGCTCAGCCCCAGTTCGGTGCCCAGCGATTCAAGCGTCCGGGTCTCCTCGCGCAGCTTGCGTTCGCGCACGATGAACCGCTCGCGTTCATTCAGCGCGCCCATCGCCTGAACCAGCCAGTCGCGCAATTGTTCGCGGTCGTGTTCATTCTCGACAATCTCCGAGGCCTGCGCACCGTCATCCTCGATCGTGTCGATCCACTCCCGGCCCTCGTCCTCGACCGACTGCGTGGCGTTCAGCGAATAATCCGACCCGGACAACCGTCCTTCCATCATCTCGACATCCCGCAGCGGCACGCCGATTTCGGTGGCGATCTTGTGGCGCAGCTGATGCCCGTCCAGTTCCTCCCCCGAGGCCGCCGCCTCACGTTCGATCCGGGCCTGAACCCGGCGCATGTTGAAGAACAGCGATTTCTGTGAAGAGGTCGAGCCGGTGCGCACCATCGACCAGTTGCGCATCACGTAATCCTGGATCGAAGCCTTGATCCACCAGACCGCGTAGGTCGAAAACCGCACGCCCCGGTCCGGGTCGAACTTGTCGGCAGCCTTCATCAGGCCCAGCCCCGCCTCCTGGATCAGGTCGTTCATCGGCGCGCCGTAGCGTTTGAATTTTGCGGCCATCGAGATGGCCAGCCGCATGTAGGCCTGGATCAGCCGGTGCAGCGCCTCCTCGTCACGGTCGTCCCGCCACGCGTAAGCCAGTTTCAACTCGGTTTCCGCGTCCAGCAGTTCGGCCTTCATGGCCCGGCGCGACAAGCTCTGGTCATTGAATGAATCAAGTGCCATTTCCGCTCCCCTGGTGATCTCGGGCCCCCGATTTTCCGGGCCTCCTGATCGTAATACGCGCGTGGCAGACACGCAGATCACTTTTGTGTCTGTGGGTTTTCGATCAATCTGCACGCATCCATCTGCCGGCGTGATCCCGATCGCCACGAATCCTGATTTCCAGCCGCGCCACACGTGCTGTAGTGCAACGCACAATCGATTGGAGAGGTTCCATGTCCGACAAGCTTTTTCTTGGCGATTACAGTTATTCCAGCTGGTCCTTGCGGGCCTGGCTGCTGTTCCACCGCTTCGGCATTCCCGCGACGATCGAGATCGTCGATTTCATGAAGGCCGGCGTGGCGGAACAGATGTCGCGCTTTTCCCCGGCCCGCACGGTGCCGACTCTGGTCCTGTCTGACGGCACCGTGATCTGGGACAGCCTCGCCCTGGCCGAGGAACTGGCCAGCCGCCACCCAGACGCGGGCCACTGGCCCAGCGATCCCGCGATGCGCGCCACCGCCCGCAGCCTCGCGGCCGAGATGCACTCCAGCTTCGGCACCCTGCGCGAGCTTTGCCCGATGAACCTGCGCGCCGCCTATTCCGACACGCCCGTGTCCGAGGCGCTGCAGGCCGACCTGGCCCGCATCGAGACGATCTGGGGCTTTGCACTGGATCGTTCCCGCGGGCCCTGGCTTTGCGGCGATTACTCGGTCGCCGATGCCTTCTTTGCGCCGGTCGCGGCCCGGATAGCAGGCTATGCCCTGCCGGTGGGCGACCAGGCGCGCAGCTACGTCGCCGCGCACCTGGCAGACCCGGCCTTCCGCCGCTGGCGCGCTATGGGCCTGGCGCGCGGTGCGACCCTGCCCTGGTACGACCGCAACTATGCGCAACTGCCCTGGCCCGGCCCGACACCGCGTCCCGCCCGCGCCATCGACAAGGGCGAGGCCGAAAACACCACCTGTCCCTATTCCGGGGATCCGGTGACGCACCTGATGGAAAGCGAGGGGCGCATCTTTGGCTTCTGCAACGCCTTCTGCCGAGACAAGACGGTGAACGATCCGGACGCCTGGCCGAAATTCGTGGCGATGCGCGACGGCACCAACTGACCATTTCGGCGGAAATTCTTAACCCCGCCCGCCACGCGTTAACCAGTTGCTAACCACGTCCGGGGCAGGCTCGCCCCGGTCTGACGTGGGGAGTTTCATGGTTGCGCGCGCCCATACGGTCGCTTTCGAGGGGGTCAATGCGCGCCCGGTCGAGGTGCAATGCGCCGTCACTCCGGGACTTCCCGCCTTTTCCATCGTCGGCCTGCCGGACAAGGCCGTGTCAGAAGCGCGCGACCGCGTGCGCACGGCCCTGAGCGCGCTGGCCATCGCGCTGCCGTCGAAAAAGATCACCGTCAACCTCGCCCCGGCCGACCTGCCCAAGGTCGGCTCTCATTTCGACCTGCCCATCGCCTTGGGGTTGCTGGCCGCGCTCGACATCCTGCCCCGGGACGCGGTGGCCCAGACCGTCGCTCTGGGCGAGCTATCGCTGGACGGCGACCTTTTGCCCGTGGTCGGCGCCCTGCCCGCCGCGATGGCCGCGGCCGAGGAAGACCGCATCCTGCTCTGCCCCCGCGCCTCGGGCGCAGAGGCTGCCTGGGTCGATGCCTGCACGGTGATCGGCGCCGGGAACCTGCTGGAAATCGTGCGTCATTTTTCCGGCGACAACGTGCTGGAACCCTCCCGTCCGGGCGAGGTGACAACAGACCCTGCGGCGCGCGACCTGCGCGACGTCAAGGGACAGGAACGGGCCAAGCGGGCGCTGGAAATCGCCGCCGCCGGGCGCCACCACCTGATGATGATCGGCCCGCCCGGCGCGGGCAAATCCATGCTGGCCGCCCGCATGCCCGGCATCCTGCCGCCCCTGACCCCCATCGAGGCGCTGGAAACCTCGATGATCCATTCCATCGCGGGCCTGCTGACCGATGGCGGTATCTCGCGCACGCGGCCCTTTTGCGAACCGCATCACACCGCCTCGATGGCGGCCCTGATCGGCGGTGGGCGCACCGCGCAGCCGGGGCAGGCCAGCCTGGCCCACAACGGCGTCCTGTTCATGGATGAATTCCCCGAGTTTCCGCGCAACGTGCTGGAAACCCTGCGCCAGCCCATCGAAACCGGAGAGGTCGTGGTGGCCCGCGCCAATGCCCATATCCGCTATCCCGCGCGTTTCCTGCTGGTCGCCGCCGCCAACCCCTGCAAATGCGGCTATCTCACCGATCCCGCACAGGCCTGTTCGCGCGCCCCCAACTGCGGCGAGGACTACCTGGGCCGCATCTCAGGCCCGCTGATGGACCGCTTCGACCTGCGGCTGGAGGTGCCCCCGGTCAGTTTCACGGACCTCGACCTGCCCGCCACGGGGGACAGTTCCGAAACCGTGGCCGCCCGCGTTGCCGCCGCCCGCGCCGTCCAGGCAAACCGGTTCGCCGATCACGACGCGCTGCGCACCAATGCCGACGCCGAGGGCCAGCGCCTCGAAGAGATCGCAACCCCCGACGACGAGGGGCGCGAGCTTCTGACCCGCGCCGCCGACCGCTTTGGCCTGACCGCGCGCGGCTATCACCGCGTGCTGCGCGTCGCCCGCACGATCGCCGACCTCGACGAAAGCGCGACGGTCCGCCGCCCGCACGTGGCCGAGGCGCTCAGCTATCGGCTGCTGTCTGCGAAAGAGAGTTGATCCAGCGCGCGATCCGCCGCAGCGTGGTCCGCGCCTCCGGCAGGATGTTGTGAAAGATGGGCCAGACATGCGGCAGGTCCCGCGCGATGTCCTCCTGCACCGTCACCCCCTGTTCGCGCAGCCGCGCCGCCATGCGCCGCGTATCGTCCAGCAGGAATTCCCTGTCCCCCGCCGACAGCCAGACCGGCCCCGCGCCAGCGAAGGCGGCCCAGAGCGGGGAAACCCGCGGGTCGCGCCGATCCATGTTTTCCGGCAGATAGTGCATCGCCGTTTCATGCGTGCGGCTCGCCGGCAGGACCACGTCGCTCTGTGCATTGCGGGTCACGCTGTCGCCCGAAAACGTCATGTCCGTCAGCGGAGACAGCGCGAAACTCCCAAGAGGCTGCGGCAGACCCTGCCGCAGGATCTCGCCCAGCAGGGCCAGCGCCAGCCCGCCGCCGGCGCTGTCGCCGCCCAGCACGACCCCGGCGGGATGCGCCATGACCGCACGATAGGCCGTCAGCGCATCCTCAAGCGCGGCGGGAAAGGGATGGTCCGGCGCCAGCCGGTAATCCACCAGGCAGGCCGGGCACCGGGCTGCGCGCGACAACCACGCGACCATCGCCCGATGCGTGTCGGCAGAGCCCATGACGTAGGCACCACCGTGAAAGTAGAGGATCAAAGGCCCCGGCAGATCCTCGTTGACCCGCAGCACCGGCACGTCGTCCAGCACGTCGCGCCGCTGGCGGGTGCCCCTGGGGGCAAAGAAGAAAAAGCGCGCCTTCCTTTCAAAGGAGGCGCGCAGCCGTGGCACCGATTTGCCCCGTTCCAGGTGCGGCCGCTCCGTCATCCGCAACCAGCGGTTCAGGACCGGCCGCATCAGGCTCATGCCAGCTTGGCCTCGATTGCCTGCCAGATTGTCTCGGCCACGTTGATGCCGTCGAACCGCTCCAGCTCCTGGATGCCCGTGGGCGAGGTCACGTTGATCTCCGTCAGCCAGTCGCCGATCACGTCGATCCCGACAAAGACCTGGCCCTTGTCGCGCAGCACAGGTCCGATCCGCGCGCAGATCTCGCGGTCACGCTCGGTCAGCGCGATCTTCTCGGGGCGGCCGCCCACATGCATGTTCGAGCGCACCTCGCCCTTGGCGGGCACCCGGTTGATCGCGCCCACCGCCTCGCCATCGACGAGGATCACCCGCTTGTCGCCCTTGGACACGGCGGGCAGGTATTTCTGCACAATCAGCGGTTCGCGCGAGAACCCGGTGAACATCTCGTAGAGCGAGCTGAGGTTGCCGTCCGCGGCGCCCAGCTTGAACACCCCGGCGCCGCCGTTGCCATACAGCGGCTTGACGATGACATCGCCATGTTTCTCGCGGAAGGCGCGCAGCACCTCCAGGTCGCGGGCAATGGCGGTGGGCGGCGTCAGGTCGGGAAAGTTCAGGACCAGCAGCTTTTCCGGCGAATTGCGCACCCAGAAGGGATCATTGACCACCAGGACATCGTCCTTGAGCCGGTCCAGCAGGTGCGTGGTGGTGATGTAATGCATGTCAAAGGGCGGATCCTGGCGCAGCCAGATCACGTCCATGTCCGACAGGTCGACCGCCACGCGGTCACCGAGGACGGCGGGTTTCTCCGCCACCCGCTGCACGGTCATCCAGTGCCCGCGCGCGGTGATCCGCCCCTCTTCGTAGGCGAGCTGGTCCGGCCCGTAGTAGAACAGTTCATGCCCGCGCGCCTGCGCCTCTTCGGCCAGGCGGAACGTGCTGTCGGCGTTGATGTCGACCCCGGTGATCGGGTCCATCTGAAAGGCGATCTTCATCGGCGTCCCCTACAATCTTCCCGCCATAGATGGCGCAGGACGGGGCCGGGTGCAATGCACCGCAGCCCTGCACGGGCGCAGGGACACGCCTCAGTAAAGCGCGTTTTCGATCACTCTGATCTCACCGTGACCGTTCACCAGCGCCACGTCGAAACGGATATCCGTGAGCGACCCGCGCGGCATGGTGCCAAGGAATTCCTCGCCCGCCCGCATCAGGCGACCGATCTGGCGTTGCGACAGACGTGCGACGGCGCGGTCGAAACTGCGGCTTTTCTTGACCTCGACGATGATGACGCCGTCGCCATCGCCCAGCACGAGGTCGATCTCACCGGATCGACCGCGCCACCGCCGCGCCAGCAGCGGATAACCCCGGCGGGCATAGTCCGCGGCCACGCCATCCTCTGCCGCTAGGCCCGCGTGATAGCCGCACCGCCCGGTGTCGGCCCGACCTGCCACACCCGCGAAATCAAGCGCCATCGCTTTCCCCTTTTGCCGAGAGGCGCATGGCCAGTTGATAGACCGGGCGCCGTTTCACCCCGAACCGCGCCGAGACAAAATCCGCAGCATCGCGGACCGACATCGTTTCCAGCGCCTTGTTCACCTCCTGTTCTAGATCGATTTCCTTAACGGATCCTGAATCCCCCTTGCCGATCAGAACCACCACCTCGCCCTTTGCCGGGGTCTCGCGGTAGTGATCGGCCAGCTCTGACAGGGGTCCGCGCCGGACCTCCTCGAATTTCTTGGTCAGTTCCCGGCAGACCGCCGCCTCGCGGTCTCCCAACACATCCTGCGCGGCCAGCAGCATCTCCGGCAGGCGCCGGGGCGATTCGTAGAACACCAGCGTCGCCGGCACGCCCGACAGGTCGCGCAGCGCCGATTTGCGCGGCCCGCCGGCGTTGGGCAGGAAACCGGCGAACAGGAACCTGTCCGTGGGCAATCCGGCCAGCGTCAGTGCCGTGACCACCGCGCTGGCCCCCGGTGCGCTGGTGACCGCGAACCCCGCTTCGGCGGCGGCGCGCGCCAGATCGAACCCGGGGTCCGAGATCATCGGCGTCCCCGCCTCCGACGCGTAAAGCACCGATTTTCCCGCCGCCAGCTCTGCCAGCAGGCGCGGACGCGCCCGCGCGCCGTTGTGATCGTGGTAGGCCACCAGCGGGCGATCCCCCAGGGCCACGCCATGCAGTTCCATCAGCCGCCGCAGGCTGCGCGTGTCCTCTGCCGCCAGGACGTCCGCCGTGGCCAGCATGTCCAGCGCGCGCAGGGTGATGTCACGCGCGTTGCCGATGGGTGTGGCCACAAGGTACAGGCCCGGCGTCAATCCGCCGCCCTGTCCGGCGCTTTCCGGATTCGTCACTGGTCCCCCCTTTCGCCCTTCTCTATGATCGTCGCCAAATCGCTCAGCGCGCCGCCCGTGCCGCGCATGTCGCGCAAGAAACGAGGGAGTCCACCGTCCATGTTCGCCATTTTTTCCAATTTCCGCAAGGCGCTGCGCCCGCTGGCCGGTCTGGCCGCCGCGGCCGCGCTTGCCGCCTGTGACCCCTCTGCGCTGACCAATATCGGCGGAGGCGGCGACGGTCCACGCATCAATACCGGCAAACCGATCCCCGTGGCGCTCCTGGTGCCACAGTCCGACCAGGGCGCCGCGCCGATCGCCACCTCGCTGGAAAATGCCGCCCGGCTGGCGATGGCCGACCTGGGCGAGGGTGTGACCATCGACCTGCGCGTCTACGACACCGCCGGCCAAGCCCCCGCCGCCGCGGCCGCCGCGCAAAAGGCCGTCGACGAGGGCGCCAAGATCATCCTGGGCCCGCTGCGTGCCGACGCGGTGAACGCCGCCGGTCTCGCCGTCGCCGACGAAGGCGTGAACGTCCTGGGCTTTTCCAACAACCCCACCATCGCCGGCGGCAACGTCTTCATCCTGGGCGCGACCTTTGACAACACCGCCCGCCGGATGATGGCCCATGCCCGCCGCAACGGCAAATCCAACATGGTGGTAATCTACTCCGAGGACGTGGCCGGACAGCTGGGCAAGCTGGCAATCGAGAAGGCGGCCGTGGAATACGGCGTCAACATCGTCGGAACCCAGGGCTACCAGCTCTCGATCGAGGGCGTCTCGGCCGCCGCCAGCGCCGCGGGCCGCGTGGTGTCCTCGGGCGCTGCCGACAGCATCTTCATCACCACCGCCGCCAGCAACGAGGCCATGCCGATCCTGCTGGACCGCCTGCCCGGATCCGGGGTGGACCCCGCGAAGGTGCAATACATCGGCCTGACCCGCTGGGACGTGCGCCCCGATCTCTTTGGCTTGCCGGCCTCTGACGGGGCCTGGTTCGCGGTGCCGAACGTGGCCCGGCTGGAAAGCTTCTCGGGCCGCTACAACAGCACCTACGGCACCGCGCCGCATCCGCTGGCCGGCCTGGCCTACGACGGGATTTCCGCCATCGGCACACTGGCCGCGCAGGGCCGCAACGATGCGCTGTCGGCCACAGCGCTCACCTCGACTGGCTTTACCGGCACGGGCGGTGTATTCCGCCTGATGAGCAATGGTGCCAACCAGCGCGCGCTGGCCGTCGCCACGGTAAAAGACAAACAGATGGTGATCCTTGACCCTGCCCCCAGCAGCCTCCCAGGCGGCGGCCTCTGAGACCGAGACGCTTCCCGACAACCTGATCGCGCCCGCCGCCGAGATCTTTGATCTTCCGGCGGTGCGCGGCACGCTTTTCGCCGGGATGCCCAAGGGCGCGCCGGAAACGGACGTGCGCAAGCACACGGTCAAGACATTGCGCGCGGCCTTCGACGCGGGCCGCGTCAAGGTGGCAGAGGCCTTTGCCGCCGAACCCTTCGGCTCGCGCCGCACCACGCGGTCCTATACCTGGATCACCGACTGCATCGTGCACCTGGCCTTCGAGGTCGCAACCGAGGTGCTGCACCGCCTGCCCAACCCGACGGAATCCGAACGCCTGTCGGTGCTGTCGGTCGGCGGCTACGGGCGCGGGGAAATGGCGCCCTTCTCGGACGTCGATCTGCTGTTCCTGACCCCCTACAAGATCACCCCCTGGGCCGAGAGCGTCATTGAATCGATGCTCTACATCCTCTGGGACCTGCGGCTGAAGGTCGGCCACAGCTCGCGCACCGTGCGCGACTGCCTGCGGCTGGGGGCCGAGGATTTCACCATCCGCACCGCCATGCTGGAAAGCCGGTTCCTGACCGGCGACGCCGGCCTGGCCGAGGACCTGGACCGCACCCTTTGGAACGACCTGTTCAACGCCACCGCCCGCGAATTCGTCGAGGCGAAACTGGCCGAACGCGACGCCCGCCACGACAAGCAGGGCCAGCGCTACATGGTCGAGCCCAACGTCAAGGAGGGCAAGGGCGGGCTGCGCGACCTGCAGTCGATGTTCTGGATGATCAAATACGTCCACCACACCGACGATGTCTCGCAACTGGTGACCACCGGCGTCTTCCGGCCCGAGGAATACGAAACCTTCGTCCAGGCAGAGCGTTTTCTCTGGGCGGTACGCTGTCACCTGCACCTGGCTGCCGGACGCGCCAACGAGTTGCTGAGCTTCGACATGCAGGTCGAAGTGGCCAGCCGCTTGGGCTACAATGATCGCGGCGGACGCCGCGCCGTGGAATGGTTCATGCAGGACTATTTCCGCCATGCCACCTCGGTGGGTGACCTGACGCGCATCCTGCTGACCTCGCTCGAGGCCGATCACACCAAGGGCGCGCCGCTGATCCAGCGCCTGTTCCACCGTCCGCCCCAGGTCAAGGACGGATACAAGGTCGTGCACAACCGGCTGGCCATCACCGATGACGCGGCCTTTCTGTCCGACAAGCTGAACCTGCTCAGGGTCTTCGAGGAAGGGCTGCGCACCGGCCTGCTGATCCACCCGGACGCCATGCGCCTGGTCAAGGCCAACCTGCACCTGATCGACAATGCCTTCCGCGAGGATGACGAGGCCCGGACCCTGTTCCTGGACCTGCTGCTGAAACACGGCAATCCCGAACGCGCCCTGCGCCGGATGAACGAACTGGGGGTGCTGTCTGCCTTCATCCCCGAATTCGCGCCCATCGTGGCGATGATGCAGTTCAACATGTACCACCACTACACGGTGGACGAACACATCATCCAGTGCATCTGGAACCTGTCCGAGATCGAGCACGGCAACCTGACCGAGGAACTGCCCGTCGCCTCGACCATCCTCAAGGAAGGCATCAATCGCCGCGTGCTTTACGTCGCGCTCTTGCTGCATGACATCGGCAAGGGACGGAACGAGGATCACTCGATCCTCGGCGCCCGCATCGCACGCACCGTCGCGCCGCGCCTGGGCCTGTCGAAATCCGAAAGCGCCACCGTCGAATGGCTGGTCCGCTATCACCTGCTGATGTCGGACATGGCCCAGAAACGCGACATCGCCGACCCGCGCACCGTGCGCGGCTTTGCCAAGGCGGTGCAAACGCGCGAGCGGCTGGACCTGCTCTGCGTGCTGACGGTCTGCGACATCCGCGGCGTCGGCCCGGACACCTGGAACAACTGGAAGGCCGCGCTGATCCGCGCGCTCTACCGCCAGACGCGCCGCGCGCTCGAAGGCGGGATGGAGGCGCTCAACCGCGAGAACCGCGGCACCGAGGCGCGCCAGAACCTGCGCGAGGCGCTGTCGGACTGGGACACGCTGGCGCTGGCTGCGGAAACCAGCCGCCACTACGACCCCTACTGGCAGGGCCTGCATGTCACCGCCCATGTGGTCTTTGCCCGGCTGCTGCGCGACCTCAAGGACAACGAGATCGCCATCGACATCCACCCCGACGAGGACCGCGACGCCACCCGCGCCTGTTTCGCCCTGCAGGATCACCCCGGCATCTTCTCTCGCCTGACCGGCGCGCTGGCGCTCTCCGGGGCCAATGTCGTGGATGCGCGCACCTTCACCACCAAGGACGGCTACGCCACCGCCGCCTTCTGGATCCAGGATGCCGAGGGGTCGCCCTACGAGGACACCCGCATCCCGCGCCTGCGTGACACCATCCGCAAGACCCTGATGGGAGAGGTCGTCGCCCGCGAGGCGATGAAGCCCAAGGACAAGCTCAAGAAGCGCGAAAAGGCCTTCAAGGTTCCGACCCACATCACCTTCGACAACGACGGGTCCGAGATCTTCACCATCATCGAGGTCGACACCAGAGACCGCCCGGGCCTGCTGTTCGACCTGGCCCGCACACTGGCGGGGCTGAACATCTATGTCGCCTCCGCCGTGATCGCGACCTATGGCGAACAGGTGGTCGACACCTTCTACGTCAAGGACATGTTCGGGCTGAAACTGCACTCGAAGGTCAAGCGCGACCAGATCGAGAAAAAGCTGCGCTCGGCCATCGAGGAAGGCGCCGAACGCGCGCGCGGCTAACGGCCCGCGTTCCAGATCGCCCGCAGGCTTGCGCCCTGCGGGCTTTCGGGGGCGACGTCCACGAATGCCATCGCCTCGTCCCGTGTCCGAAACACCCCGGTTTCCCAGGGGCTGAGGCCATCGGTGATCGACTGGTACATCCGCGACATGCCATAGACCACGTCGCCCGGCGCATATACCGAGGTGCGCGAGGCATGATCGCGCTCCGCGTAATAGCCTTTGAGCCGGTAGGCCAGCCGCTGCATATCCGCGAAATAGGCGTCGTGCAGCGTACAGTCCGCCATGTCCACCAGGGCGTGCTGATGCCGGTCGTAAAGCGGATGCGCCGCATATTCGAGAAAGGACTCGATATGCTCTTCGGTCCCGACCTCTCCGCGGAAATGCACGAGTACCAGGTTGAACCCGGGCAGGACCTCGAAAGTGACTGGCACGCGAACACGACCTTTTGGGGTGACTTCAGGGGCAACCAGCGACATCACCCGTCACGAGATATAGGGCAGCACCGGATCATCACTCCGGTTGATTAATCCTGCCGGAACTCTACCCGATAAATCAACCCGCTTCCCCTTGGCTTTTTTCACCGATGACCGGACCCGATGTCTCGAAAGGGTCCGGGGTTGACTTGCGATGCCGCATCAATTGGGCTGTGGCCCCATTGAGCATCGCGCTTTTGCAGGGGGCTTTGCATGACAGAACGTCCGCACAACATAGCCGCACAGGACGATCACACCGGCCACCCGGCCGTCGCCGCCGCAATAGCCATCGCGCTGATGCGGACGCTGCTCTGATCCGCGCCCCTTCCGCCCTTCGGCCCTTTCAGCTAAGCGAGGGACCAGAGCAGCAAGCGAGCACGCCCATGAAACCCATCCGCCTTGTCGCCGGTGTCATGACCGTCGGCTTCTGGACCCTGATGAGCCGGGTTCTGGGTGTCGTCCGCGAGGTCATGATCCTCGCGCTGATCGGCCCCGGCCCGGTGATGGATGCCTTTGTCGCGGCCTTTCGCCTGCCCAACCTCTTTCGCCGCTTCTTTGCCGAGGGTGCCTTCAACGCCGCCTTCGTGCCGCTGTTTTCCAAGAAATACGAAGGCGAGGAAGACCCGCTGATCTTTGCCCGCGACGCGCTCAACGGGCTGGCCACGGTGCTGCTGGCGCTGACCGCGCTGGCGATGATCTTCATGCCGGCGCTGGTCTGGGCCACCGCGGGCGGCTTTGCCGGGGATGCGCGCTTTGACCTGACCGTGGGCTTCGGGCGGGTGGTCTTCCCCTATATCCTGCTGATCTCGCTGGCGGCGCTGTTCTCCGGCGCGCTGAATGCGACCGGCCATTTCGCCGCTGCCGCCGCCGCGCCCGTGCTGCTGAACATCCTTGTCTGCCTGGCGATGGGGATGGGGGCGGCGCTTGGCGGGGACGTGGTGCAATACCTGATCTGGGCGGTGCCCGTGGCGGGTGTGGCGCAGCTGGCGCTGGTCTGGGTGGCCGCCGACCGCGCGGGCGTACGCATCCGCCCCGGACGCCCGCGCCTGACACCGGACATGAAGCGGCTCGTGGTGATCGCGGTGCCTGCCGCGCTGGCAGGCGGGGTGATGCAGATCAACCTGCTGGTGGGCCAGCAGGTCGCCAGCCATTTCGACAAGGCGGTGGGCTGGCTCTATGCCGCCGACCGGCTGTACCAGTTGCCGCTGGGCGTGGTGGGCATCGCCGTGGGCATCGTCCTGCTGCCCGACCTGTCGCGCCGACTGAAAGCGCAGGACGACAGCGGCGCGCGCAATGCCTTTTCCCGCGCCGGCGAACTGAGCCTTGCGCTGACCGTGCCCGCCGCCGTGGCGCTGGTGGCGATCCCGCTGCCGATGGTTTCGGTCCTCTTCGAACGTGGCGCCACCACCGCCGCCGACAGCGCCGCCATCGCCGTGGCGGTGGCGATCTACGGCCTCGGCCTGCCCGCCTTCGTGCTGCAGAAGGTGCTGCAACCGCTCTATTTCGCGCGCGAGGACACGCGCAGCCCGTTCCGTTTCGCGGTCTGGGCGATGGTGATCAACGCAGCCGTGGCCATCGGGCTGGCACCGGTGATCGGCTGGCTTGCCCCCGCCATCGCCACCACGCTGGCGGGCTGGGTGATGGTCTGGCAACTGGCGCGTGGCGCCAAGGCGATGGGCGAGGTGGCGCATTTCGATGACCGTTTCCGCCAGAGGCTCTGGCGCATCGTGGCGGCCTCTCTGGTCATGGGCGCGGTGCTCTGGGGGCTGAACATCGTCCTGACCCCCTGGCTGGCCCTGCCCTACCTGCGGCTGGCCGTGCTTGCCGGGCTGATCGGCATGGGCATCCTCACCTACGGCGTCGCCGGGCAGGCCCTTGGCGCCTTCCGCCTGGCCGAGATCAAGGCGATGTTCAAACGGTCCCGCGCATGACAGTGCGCGCGCTGCTCTCTGCCGACGAGACGGCCGCCGCGCTCGAAACCCTTGCCGCCAGCGCCCGGTCAGAGCTGCTGCTCTGCCTGCCGCGCCTTGCACCCGACAGGCCGCTGGTCCTGCCGGAGTTGCGCGAACGCGGGCTCGAGACCTGGGGCGACCTGCTGGCGCTCTTGTCCCGGCGCGGTCCGTCGCTGCACATCCTCGTGGCCGATCCCGATCCCCTGCTGGTCGTGCAGGCCCACCGCGCCGCCTGGCGCCGGGTCTCGGGCCTTGCCGATGTCCTGCAGGGCAGCGCGCAACTGGTTTGTGCCCCGCATGGACATGTGGCGCACGGCCTGCGCGGTGCCCTGTTGCGCCGCCGCCTTGGCCCCGCTTTGACCGCGCTCCGGGCCGAGGACCCGGCGCGCCTGACCCCGGTCCAGCGCGCCCTTGTCCAGGACGGGGCCAGCCCCCACCCCGCCGGGATCCATCCGGGGTTTGCCCTGGCCGATGGCGCCAATGCCGTGATCGGCGGGCCGGAGCTCGGGACAGATGCCGCCTCTGTCATAGGCCTGCAGATCGCGGACGATGATTTCTGCGGCGCCCTGCGGGGCCATTTCGCCGATTGCTGGGCCGATGCGCTCAAGACCGGCGCCAGCCTCGCCGCCCCGGCCAGCGCGCTGAACAGCCCCTCCCGCCCGCAAAGCCGCGATGACCTGCGCCTGCTGCGGACCCTGTCGCGCCCCGCGCGCGGGTTTGCCCCCCGCACGCTTGCCAACGACGCCGAACCGGCACTGGCACGTCTGTTCAGCCATGCCCAGCGGCGCATCCTGATCCGCACCGGCGCTCTTTACCACGACGGCCTGACACAGGCGCTGGAACAGGCCGCGCAGAGCCCGGACCTGCACCTGATCCTGCTGCTGCCCCCCAAGACGCAGGGCACATGGGACGATGTCCGCGCCGCCGCCCTTCAGGGCGCCGCGCTGACCCGCCTGCGACATGCCTATGGCGACCGCCTTGCGCTGGTTGCCGATCCGCAGGCCGAGGGCGTGCTGTGCCTGGTGGACGGCATCACCGTCATCGGCTCACAGGCGCTGACCCGCCGCGCCTGCCGCTGGAACAGCGAGGCGGCGGCCCTGGTCCGCGACGAGAGCCTGACAAGGTCCCTGCTGGCCCACCTGGGCGCCGGCCTGTCCGGGGACCCGGACCGCGCCGCCACCTGGGCCGCACGTGGCCCGGCCCTGCGCGTCCCCACGGGCACCCCCGGTCGCAGCCTGCTGCCCGACGACCTGTTCTGAACCACGCCTATCGGCGCCGGATACGCTCCAGCACCCGCGCCACGCCGCCGGGTGCCAGCACGACGGTCAGCGCGAACCCGGTGGCAAAGCCCACCACGTCGGCAATCCAATCGCTGCCGCCGCCGAACAACATGCCAAAGACCAGTTGCACCGCCAGCAGCATCCCGATCAGGGCAAAGGCCCGCACCTGCGGCGCGCCCTCGTTCCCCAGCCGCACCCAGAGCAGGAAGGTGAACCCGCCGATCAGCCCGTAGACCCCCGGAAAGGCGCCCACCAGCCAAGGATCGTCGCTGAACAGGCCAAAGCCCACCGCCCCGACGATCCCGGACACAAAGAACACCGCGACGAAGACCAGAGAGCCGACGGATTCCGCCACGATCTTGCCCATCGCCAGCAGGATCACCATGCTGAACAGCCCGTGGCTGAAACTGGGATGCAGGAACAGGTAGGCCACAAGCCGCAACAGGTGCTCGGGCGGGTATTGTCCCGTCTCCAGCATCCAGTCGAAGGCCCGCCCCGAAAAAGCATAGGTCTCGATCGCCGAGGTCCGCCAGCCGACTGCACCGGGGCCGCCGACGATGCCCTGTCCGCCCAGCCAGAGGGTCAGTTCGATCCCCGCCAGCACAAGGAACAGCGCCGCCACCACCGGCGGCAGCGGGTTGACCGGGGCCTCGTTATGCGGGTGCGTCATGGGGACCTCTTTCTTGACGGTGTCCGGCGGCATGGGTAAGCCAGCCGCGCAGGAATTTCCACAGGGGAACATCAATGTCCGAGTCTCAGCCCAATGCCGCCTTCACGCCGCGCGTCTTTTCGGGCATCCAGCCTTCGGGCAACCTGCACCTGGGCAACTACCTGGGCGCACTGAAACGCTTTGCGGACAGCCAGACGGCGGGGATCCAGTCCATCTTCTGCATGGTCGACATGCATGCGATCACCGTCTGGCAGGACCCCGAGGCACTGCGCCGCCAGACACGCGAGCTGACCGCGGGCTTCATCGCCTCCGGCGTCGATCCGGAAAAGTCGATCCTCTTCAACCAGAGCCAGGTCGCGGCCCACGCCGAACTGGCCTGGATCTTCAACTGCGTCGCCCGCATGGGCTGGATGAAACGCATGACCCAGTGGAAGGACAAGGCCGGCAAGAACCAGGAGAACGCCTCCCTGGGCCTGTTCGCCTATCCCGCGCTGATGGCGGCGGACATCCTCGTCTACCACGCCACCCATGTGCCGGTGGGCGAGGACCAGAAACAGCACCTGGAACTGACCCGCGACATCGCCATCAAGTTCAACAACGACTTCGGCGTCGATTTCTTCCCGATCACCGAGCCGGTGATCGAAGGCACCGCCACCCGGGTCATGAGCCTGCGCGACGGCACCAAGAAGATGTCCAAGTCCGATCCTTCGGACATGAGCCGCATCAACCTGACCGACGATGCCGATGCCATCGCGCAGAAGATCCGCAAGGCCCGGACCGACCCCGAGCCGCTGCCTGAAAGCGTCGAGGGGCTGGCGGAGCGTCCCGAGGCGCGCAACCTGGTCAACATCTACGCGGCAATCGCCGATCTCTCGGTCGAGCAGGTGATCGCGGAACATGGCGGCCAGCAGTTCGGCACCTTCAAGCCCGCGCTGGCGGACCTGGCGGTGGCCAAGCTGGAACCGATCTCCTCCGAGATGAAGCGCCTGACCGCCGACCCCGCACAGATCGACACGATCCTGCGGAACGGCTCCGAACGCGCCCGCGAGATCGCCGCGCCGATCATGGAGAAGACCTACGAGATCGTGGGCATGGTCCGCTAAGGGCCGATTTCGAAAACGCCTGTCCCGGGCCTGACCCGGGACCTCGTGCCTCCTATATCGGGTGGCTGACGGCCAGACAGCAGGATCCCGCGACGCGAAGGTTAACGGGACCTTGCCGGTTTGTACAAAATGCCGATTTCGCCGTACGTTTTGTACAAAACGTACAA
>NZ_JARAMO010000038.1:0-36728 GCF_028807275.1 Mameliella sp. AT18 | reverse complement strand
GGGTGTTCCACCTGCAGGCGGGTGTTCATTTCCAGAAAGTAGAAGTTCTTGTCGCCGTCGACGATGAATTCCACCGTGCCGGCGCTGGCATAGCCCACCGCCTTGGCCAGGGCGACCGACTGTTCGCCCATCGCCTTGCGGGTTTCGGGGTCGAGGAAGGGGCTGGGCGCCTCTTCGACGACCTTCTGGTTGCGGCGCTGGATCGAACATTCGCGTTCGTTCAGGTAGATGCCGTTGCCGTGGGTGTCGCAGAGAACCTGAATCTCGATGTGGCGCGGTTGCGTCACGAATTTCTCGATGAAGATCCGGTCATCGCCAAAGCTGCTGGCGGCCTCGTTCTTGGACGACTGGAAGCCCTCGCGCGCCTCCTCGTCGTTCCAGGCGATGCGCATGCCCTTGCCGCCGCCGCCGGCGCTGGCCTTGATCATGACCGGGTAGCCGATCTGGTTCGAGATCTTCACCGCCTCCTCGGCGTCCTCGATCAGGCCCATGTAGCCGGGGACGGTGTTGACCTTCGCCTCCTGGGCGATCTTCTTGGAGGTAATCTTGTCCCCCATCGCCTCGATCGCGCCCTTGGGCGGTCCGATGAAGGCGACGCCGGCGGCCTCGAGCGCCTCGGCGAATTTCGGGTTCTCGGACAGGAAGCCATAGCCCGGGTGCACCGCCTGCGCGCCGGACTGCTTGATGGCGCCCATGATCTTGTCGATCACGATATAGGACTGGTTCGCCTGCGGCGGACCGATGTGGACGGCCTCGTCGGCCATTTCCACATGCAGCGCGTTCTTGTCGGCGTCCGAGTAGACCGCCACCGTCTTGATGCCCATCTTGCGGGCGGTCTTGATGACCCGGCAGGCGATCTCGCCCCGGTTCGCGATCAGGATCTTGTCGAACATGTCTGTCCCTTCTTCTTGGCCCGCTGGGGGGCTGCGTCTGAACATGCAAACGCCGCCCGGGGCAAAAACCCCGGACGGCGTTGAAACGGATCTGTGGCGGCGCCGGGCCGGCGCGCGCAGGTCGGATCAGCGGTTGCGGCAAACCTCTGGCGTGACGTCGTCGCAGACGACACCGGCCGCGCCGCCGATGGCGGCACCGGCCGCCACGTTGCGGCCCGTGGCTGCGGCGCCAGCGGCACCGATGCCAGCACCGATGACGCCGCGTTCGATGTCTGTGCCTTCACAGGCAGCCAGGCCGAGGGTTGCGACAAGTGCCGCGGAAATCGTGAGTATACGCATGAGGACCACTCCTTCTCCCATGTCAGTGCGTCGGGATCATTACCCGACAACGCGGCGCGGGAAAGTTGGTTCCAGTGCGGATGGCCCGGGGCGGCAAGAACCGGCGCAAGGCCGGCGAAGAGCCGCCGAAAGGCAGGGTCAGCAGCGCGAAGGGTAGCGGCTGCAATAGTTGATGTTGTTCGCGACCCCGACCCGCGAGCCGGAGAGCACGTTGACGTCGAGCGCCACGGCGTCCTCGCTCTGCTCGCCCAGGTTGTCGCCGCAGGCCGCAAGCGCGACCAGTGCGACCAGCGCAAGGGATGTGCGGTGCGTGTTGGTGTCCCGTCCGTGCATGTGAGGCTCTCCTCATCGTTCTGCGACTGCTCGGGATGCAGGGAACACCATGCAAGGGGGAAAATCCAGTCTCTTGTCCCAACGTCACCCGCAGAGCGCGAATATCCGCCAAGCCATTGACTCAGAGCGTGTTTCACCGGGGAAAAACGGAAATGGGGCGGCCGGGCCGGGGACTGACCTGACCGCCCCCTAGGGGGTTGGGTACCGCGGAGACACAGGGACGAAATAGGACCTTCGCCGCGACCCGTGATCACGCTTGCAGAAACGCCGCGATCTGCAAAGCCCGCAATCCGTGCAAAATTTCCATCGGCAATCGCCCGCGCAATCTGGCGGCGAACTGGCAAGAAAGCGCCCAAGCTCATTCCCAGTCCTCCGACGGTTCGAAGGCCTCGGGAAAGGCCGCCCGTGCGGCGCTCTCGTCGATGACCAGGAGCGCGTCGTAGCTCTCCGGGTCGAAAGGGTCGTCGTAGGGCAGGACCTCGCGGCCAAAGAGCCAGGACAGGCGGCCCGCGTCGAGGTTGCCCCGTTCAAAGGGTTCGTCCCCGAAATGCTGCCAGAGCGCGGCCATGAAGGCGGTGTCTGCACGACGGTCGGCGGGCCGGCGGTCGCGGTAACGCTCGCGGCGGGTGATCGGCGTGACGCCCTTGGGATTGGCGCGGCGGATCGTGAACTGGAAGTCGGTGCCGGTCAGACGGCCCGGGAACCCGCGGTGCTTCAGCATGTGCCCGCCTCCCCGACAGGGAGAGACGGCACAGCAGGTGATCGCGCGCCGGGACGGCGCGCAACGATGGCATTGCTCGTCAATCCTCCGCCTGCTGCCCCGAACTGGCGGAAAGGCGGGACGGACGCGCGCGCCCGCCCCGATAGGTTCTTACTTGTACTTGCCCGTGTAGACCGGCTCGACCGAGATGGGCTCGGGATCGACCACGATGTACTCTTCTTCTTCCTGCTGTGCGCAGGCGGAAACGCCGGCGATGACAGCAAACATGGCAAGCAGTTTGATGCTCTTGGACATCTTCTACTCCTGTCTAGTGCAACGAAACATTCAGCGCGCGAGCGCCCTGCCTGTCCCCGTTCAGAGGTTTCGATTGCTTGGGTGCAATCAGTCACGAACCTACCCGACTGTCGGGGAAAAAGATACGCACCCTTGGGCAACGAATCGGGTTGTGACTCAGAAGCCTCATAAACTTGTCCACATGAGAGTCGTATCGCAAGATATTGTGGGACCATCAGAAAGCCTCCCAAATGCAGAGGTCGCTTTGGACAAAGAAACTCTCGAAAAACTGCGTTACATCGGGGGTCATGATCCCGAAATCGACCGGTTCGGACATCAGCGTGATGACAATGGTGGCCGGTTCGCCGCCCGCGTCGGTCACACGGCGCAACGCGTCCTGCGTGCACAAGAGCTCGATATCGCCCGCCACTTCCTCGAAAGGCAGTTCGGCGGTGTCCAGTGCGGGCACGACGTAGCGAACCCGCCAGAGCGGCGGTTCGGCGATGACGTCATGATACGTGAATTCCAGCCCCGAGGTCGGCAGGATGTCCTTCAGGACCGGCGCAGCTTCTTCCTGTGCGCGCAGCGGCCCGCAAAGGACCGCCAAGGCCAGGATGGGTGCGAAGAACAGGCGGCAGCCCCGGTACCTGCGAGCGATGCTCGCGGCTCCTCCCACCGGGGCCGCCAAAGCCCCGGGCACACCCGGGGCGTAAACTCTGGACCGGTTCATGAGCGGCCCTCCCCTGCCCAGCGCAGCCAGCGGGCGCGGTGCGCCGGGCTGTCGAGCAGATCGCGGATGCGGCTTTCCGTGCCTTGCGGCGCCCGCCCCTGAAGGCGACCGCCGGCGCGCACGGTCAAACCGCCTTCCGCCGCGTCAATCTGTATCACCGGTGAAAAACCGCGCAACCCCTGAAGCGCGCGCCAGAGGTCCTGCCGGATGTGGCGCGCCAGCCGAGAGGGGCGCACCGGCGGAAAGTCGCTGACCGCCGAGACATCGAACCGTGGCGGCCAGTTCCGGGCCAGGACGTATTGTTCCGGGTCGCTCCGGATATGCCATGCGTCGCGTTTCATGCCCTCACCCATTTCCGCAACCGGGCCATCAGACCGCGGGATTGCGCCGCCGCCAGCGCTGCGGCCTGCGCCCGTTCCTGTTCCGCCCGCTCGATGAAGATCAGCGCATAGGGGCGCAGGGCCTCTTCGGGCCCGCCCTCCAGGCGCTTCATCACCTTGTTGTAGGGCACCGCGCTCAACCCGCCTTCGCGCAGGATAAGCGGCTCGCCCCGCGCGCCTGCCACCCAGCTCCCAGCCCCGGCGCGGATGATGACCTCGCCGACATAGCAGGAGGCCGCCTGCAGCAGCAGCCGAAACCCCGACCCGCCGCCCTCGCCCTGGGCGAGGTCGTCCAGGATTTCCTCGACGAGGCCGAGGCTGTCGAGGCTGAAATCCATGTCACGCCCGTAGACGTCGCGCGCCGTCTTGACGAAGGCAAGCGCGACCTGGGGCGCCCGTTCCGGACCGGGGATCATGCGCAGGCCCTCCGGCACTCAAAGCGGGATATTGTTGTGCTTCTTCCAGGGCATCTCGCGTTTCTTGTCGCGCAGCATGGCAAAGGCCCGCGCCACGCGCCGCCGGGTCGAGCGCGGCTGGATCACCTCATCCACAAAGCCGCGTTCGGCCGCGATGAAGGGGTTCGCAAAACGGTCTTCATATTCCGCCGCGTGCCCGGCGATCTTTTCCGCATCACCCAGGTCGGCACGGAAGATGATCTCGGCCGCGCCCTTGGCGCCCATGACGGCGATCTGCGCCGTGGGCCAGGCATAGTTGACGTCGGCGCGCAGGTGTTTCGATGCCATCACGTCATAGGCGCCGCCATAGGCCTTGCGGGTGATGACGGTGACCATCGGCACCGTCGCCTCGCCATAGGCAAAGAGCAGCTTGGCGCCGTGCTTGATGACGCCGTTGTATTCCTGGGAGGTGCCGGGCAGGAAGCCGGGCACGTCCACCAGCGTCAGGATCGGGATCTCGAAACAGTCGCAGAAGCGCACGAACCGCGCCGCCTTCTTCGAGCTGTCGATGTCCAGAACACCCGCCAGCACCATCGGCTGGTTCGCCACCACGCCGACGGTCTGCCCCTCAAGGCGGATGAACCCGGTGATGATATTGCCCGCGTGATCGGCCTGGATCTCGTAGAAATCGCCTTCGTCCGCGACCTTCAGGATCAGTTCCTTCATGTCGTAGGGCATATTCGGGTTGTCGGGGATCAGCGTGTCGAGGCTGGGCTCGATCCGGTCGACGTCATCGAAGAACGGACGGACCGGCGGCTTTTCGCGGTTCGACTTGGGCAGGAAGTCGACCAGGCGGCGGACCTCTGCCAGAGCCTCGACATCGTTTTCAAAGGCGCCGTCGGCGACAGAGGATTTCTTGGTATGGGTGCTTGCGCCGCCCAGTTCCTCGGCGGTGACGACCTCGTTGGTCACGGTCTTGACCACGTCGGGGCCCGTCACGAACATGTAAGAGGTGTCCCTCACCATGAAGATGAAGTCGGTCATCGCGGGCGAATAGACGGCGCCACCGGCGCAGGGGCCCATGATGACGCTGATCTGCGGAATGACGCCCGAGGCCTCGATGTTGCGCTGGAAGATCTCGGCATAGCCGGCAAGGCTGTCGACACCTTCCTGGATGCGGGCGCCGCCCGAATCGTTCAGGCCGATCACCGGCGCGCCGTTCTGCACCGCCATATCCATGATCTTGCAGATCTTCTGCGCATGGGTGGCAGAGACCGACCCACCCAGAACGGTGAAATCCTGGCTGAAGACATAGACCATGCGGCCGTTGATCGTGCCGACGCCCGTCACGACCCCATCACCGTAGGGGCGGTTCTTTTCCATGCCGAAATCGGTACAGCGATGGGCGACGAAGGTGTCGTATTCCTCGAAGCTGCCCTCATCGACCAAAAGCTCGATCCGCTCGCGCGCGGTCAGCTTACCCTTGGCGTGCTGAGCGTCGATACGTTTCTGCCCCCCGCCCAGGCGGGCGTTCTCACGGCGGTCGTGCAGTTCCTGGATAATGTCTTTCATCTGGCGGCCCCTTTCGCTTTGGCGCGAAAATACAGGGGAATCCCGGCGCCTCAAGGATTTCCTCGCAAATTTGCAAATCCGGAAAATAACGACCGCCGCATAATGCAAATATGGAAATTACATGTCGACAGCATGTAATGTATGGACATTTCCCACGGTGCGCCCTACCCCATTCCGCATGAGCCCGAATTCTCCGGCGCGCTTTCTCGACCGAAGCACCCCGCCACATATCGCAACACTTGTCCTGATGGCCGGCATGTCCGCGCTTGCCATGAACATCTTCGTGCCCGCGCTGCAGATCATGGCAGACTGGTACGCGGTGGATTACGCCCTGATGCAGGCCTCTGTGACCGGATATCTGGCCGGGAACGCGGTGTTGCAACTCTTTATCGGGCCGATCTCGGACAAGCTGGGCCGCCGCCCGGTGATCATGGGCGGCATCGCGCTGTTCATCCTGGCCACCATCGGCTGCCTGCTGGCAACGAACATCACGGTATTCCTGATCTTCCGCATGCTGCAGACCACCATCGTGGTGACGATGGTCCTCAGCCGCGCGGTCGTGCGCGATCTCTACCCGCCGGATGAGGCCGCCTCGATGATCGGCTACGTGACGATGGGCATGTCCCTGGTGCCGATGCTTGCGCCGGTGCTGGGCGGCCTGCTGGCCGAATCGTTCGGATGGCAGTCCAACTTCTGGCTGATGCTGGTGATGGGCGTGCTGCTCCTGTGGCTTTGCCACAACGACCTGGGTGAGACCAAGGCCAGCAGCGGGCTGAGCCTGGCACAGCAGTTCCGCGAATACCCCGAGCTGTTCCGCAGCCCCCGCTTCTGGGGCTATGCCCTGGCCTGCGCCTTTTCCTCGGGCGCCTTCTTCTCCTATGTCGGCGGCGCTTCCTTCGTGGGGATCGAGGTCTTTGGCCTCTCGGCCAGCCTGCTGGGCCTGCTCTTCGGCGCGCCGGCGATCGGCTATGCCCTGGGCAACGGCCTGTCCGGGCGCTTCTCGGCCCGGTTCGGGGTGAACACGATGGTGCTCTGGGGCGGGCTGATCGTGGCCGGCGGCGTCGGCCTGTCGCTGATGCTCTTTGCCATCGACATGGGCAACGCCTTTACCTTCTTCGGCTTCATGACGCTGGTCGGATTGGGCAACGGGCTGACGATCCCCAATGCCACCGCCGGCGCCCTGTCTGTCCGCCCGCATCTCGCGGGCACCGCCTCTGGCCTTTCCGGCGCCATCATGCTGGGTGGCGGCGCGGCCCTGTCGCAGCTGGCCGGTGTCCTTCTGACAGAGGATGCGGGCGTCTGGCCGCTGCTCTGGATCATGTTCGGCTCTGGCGCGGCCTCTGTCGTGGCGGCGATGCTGGTGATCCGCAGGGCACGTCGCGTCGGGGGGCTGGACGCGGCCTGACAAAGTTTGCATCTTTGCCCGACTCGTTCGCAAAGATGCAAAGATGGCCACCCAGAAACTCTATGCCGGCGCCAAGCTGCGCGACATCCGCACCCGCCTGAACCTGACGCAAAAGGATTTTGCCGCCAAGCTCGGCATCTCCCTGCCCTATCTGAATCAGATGGAGAACAACAACCGGCCGGTCAGCACCACCGTCGTACTGGCCCTGGCGCAAGAGTTCGGCTTTGACGTGACGGAGCTGGGCCAGGGCGATGCCGAGCGGCTGGTCACCGACATGCGAGAGGCCCTGGCCGATCCGATCTTCGGCGAACACAGCCCGCAGCTGGCCGACCTGCGCCTGACCGCCTCCAACGCGCCGGTGCTCGCGCGGGCCTTCCTGGCGCTGCACCGGGCCTACAGGCAGACCCATGAACGCCTCGCCTCGCTGGACGAGGCGCTGGGGCGCGAGGGGGCGCAACTTCAGCCAAGTCCGTGGGAAGAGGTGCGCGACTTCTTCCACTACTGCGACAACTACATCGACGCCGTGGACCGCGCCGCGGAACATTTCGCCAAGCTGCACGGCAGCGAGACGGACATGCGCGCCGCCGCCATCGAGCGGCTGGAATCGCGCGGCATCACGGTGCGGCAATCGCAGGGCGCCCCGATGCGTGCCTTCGACGAAGACCGCCAGGAACTGGTCCTTTCCTCGCTGCTGCCAGTGGAAACCCAGACCTTCCAGCTCCTGGTCCAGGTGGCACTTCTGCGCCAGAACCAGCTGCTGGAAGCGACGCTGGATCTCGCCCGCTTCCAGAGCGACGAGGCCCGCGCGATCGCCAAGCTCGGGCTTGCCAACTATTTCGCCGGGGCCGCGATGATGCCCTACAAGGCCTTCCTCTCGGCGGCGCAGGAAACCCGGCACGACCTGGAACTGCTGGCCGCGCGTTTCGGCGCCTCGATCGAGCAGGTCGCGCACCGGTTGTCGACGCTGCAACGGCCCGGCGCCAAGGGCGTGCCCTTCTTCTTTGTCCGGGTCGATCAGGCCGGCACGATCACGAAACGCCATTCCGCCACCCGGCTGCAATTCGCCCGCTTCGGCGGCGCCTGCCCGCTCTGGAACGTGCACCGCGCCTTCGAAACGCCCGGCCGTTTCCTGCGGCAGCTGGCGGAAACCCCGGACGGCGTGCGCTACATCAGCCTCGCGGTGGATGTCTCGAAAACCGGTGGCCACTTCGGCGCCCCGGTTCGCCGCTACGCCATTTCCATCGGCTGCGAGGTGCGCCACGCCGCTGCCCTCGTCTATGCGGACGACATGGATTTCACCCGTCCCAGCGCCTTCGAGCCCATCGGGATCAGCTGCCGCATCTGCGAGCGCACCCACTGCCACCAACGCTCTGTCCCGCCGCTGGAAAAACGCCTGACCACCACGCCCAACCACCGCGACGTGCTGCCCTACCGTCTGGACTAACCGCGCCGATCTTCGTTCCGGAGCCATCCCTCGTCCCGCGTGCCGAAAGACGGCACCGGGCGACCGGGACAAGCCAAATCGCGGAGGGGCCCCGCTTGCGGGGAGACCGCTATTTTGCTTGGCGCGGGTGCGCGGAGCTGTCAGGCACAAAGCGGGATGAGGGATGGATCAGGGACGAAGATCTTCGTTCTGGTGAATTGCGAAGTTCCGGACCACCGCGCCACCAGCGACCGATCACACAAAGGCGTCACGCGCCCAAACGCGCGCGGAAGCGCTCAATTCAGCAACCGGCTCAGACCTCCCGACAGGGAAACCGTCGCGCCAGATCCGCCATGATCGCGAAATCCGTGCCGTCGAGCGGCCCCTTCGCCCAGGGGCGAAAGCGCAGCCGCACCGCAGCGAGTACCTCCTCCCGCGTTTCCGGGGTCACCTCGTAGCCGAAGCTCCGGCAGTCCTGCCAGAACCGTGCCTCGTCCAGTTCCTCTGCGCCCGCCACCGGCCAGACGGCCAGCCCCCCCAGTGCCAGCCGTCGCCAATCGAACCGGCTGCCGGGGTCGATCTTGCGGCCAAGCGCAGTGTCCGAATGGCCGACGACACGCTCCGGCGGCACCGCCCAGCGGGAACAGATTCCGCGCAGCAGGTCCTCCAGGACCGCCATCTGCGGCTCGGGGAAGGGATGAAACCCGGTATTCGCAAGTTCGATCCCAATGGAATGCGAGTTCACGTCCGCCACGCCCCCCCAGCAGCCGCGTCCGGCGTGCCAGGCCCGGTCCTCTTCGCGGACCAGCTGCCAGCAGCGCCCGTCTTCGGCGATGACGTAGTGACAGGAGACTTCGCTCTCGGGATTGCACAGCCAGTCGCGCGCCGCTTCGGCGGAGGTCATGGCGGTGTAATGCAGAACCACCATATCCGGCGCGGAGACACCGCGCCGGTCACCGAAATTCGGCGATGGATACCATTCGGGGGCGGGCGTCACCGCGCGGGTCAGCCGCCGCGCACGGCCCGGAACGGCGCCGGGGTCCAGGTGCAGGCAAAGCCATCGCCGTCCGGATCCATGCCCTTGCGGTCCTTTTCCGGTCCGCCCATCCGCAGGAAATCCTCCTGCGCCAGATCGGCCGAGGAATATGTCGAACAGGCCCGCTGATACCGTGCCTGCGCGTTAAAGCTCGACCGTTTGTAGAGCGCCGTTCCGACCGGGTTGGTCGTGCGCAGGGCATATTCGACGATGTTCGGAGCGTCGGTGCCGGGACGCTTGGGCAGGGCCTCGGGCTGGACCACGGTGTACTGCGCGCGGTTGCGTTCGATCAGGCGGGCGTCGGCGTCGATGTCGCGGGTGCGCGAGACGGCGCTGAAGTCGTTCTCACCCGAGATGCCGCGCGCGTTCGACACGATTTGCGGCGGCGGGTTCGACGGGTCCGCCTCGACCGGGGCCACACCGGAGTTGGCCTGGCGGGCCGCTGCCGCTGCGCGGGCCTCGTCCCCGTCGATGGGGCTGGACTGGACGTCCGGCGCCACGGGAATAGGCCCGGCGTCGCCATTCAGCTGCGCCTCGCGGCGGGCGGCATAGTCGTCATAGTTGCCAAAACCAACGCCGGTGCCCGGGTCAGCCACCCCGGCACCGCTGTCGGGAACACTGGGTTCGCAAGCCGCCACGGCCAGGGCCGCCACAACCAGTAGATAGTTCCGCATCGTCTGTCCTGCCTGTGCTTTGGCCGCAGGCCTTACCACCATTTCGACGGTTTTGCCACAAATCCCGCAGCCTGTTCGAGCGCATAAGCGGTATTCAGCAGGTCGCCTTCTTCCCAGGGGCGGCCAATCAGTTGCAGGCCCAGCGGCAGCCCCTGCTTGCTCAGCCCGGCGGGCACCGCGATGCCCGGCAGACCGGCCAGGTTGACCGTTACGGTGAAGACGTCGTTGAGATACATGGCGACCGGATCGGCCTCGGTCATCTCGCCCAGGCCAAAGGCGGCGGAGGGAGTCGCGGGCGTCAGGATCGCATCCACGCCTTGGGCAAAGACATCCTCGAAGTCCTTCTTGATCAGCGTCCGCACCTTGCGCGCGCGGTTGTAATAGGCGTCGTAGAAACCCGCCGACAGGACGTAGGTGCCGACCATGACGCGGCGCTTGACCTCGTCGCCGAATCCTTCGGCGCGGGTTTTCTCGTACATCTCGACGATGCCGTCGCCCTGGCTCAGCTTGGCGCGGTGTCCATAGCGCACCCCGTCATATCGTGCGAGGTTCGAGGAGGCCTCTGCCGGCGCGATGACGTAATAGGCCGGCAGCGCGTATTTCGTGTGCGGCAGGCTGATGTCGACGATCTTTGCCCCCGCGTCCTCCAGCATCTTGCGGCCCTCAGCCCAGAGCGCGTCGATCTCCTCGGGCATGCCGTCCATGCGGTATTCGCGGGGAATGCCGATGGTCTTGCCCTTGATGTCGCCGGTCAGCAGGGATTCGAAATCCGGCACGGCGAGGTCGGCGCTGGTCGAGTCCTTGGGGTCATGCCCGCACATGGCCTGCAGCATGATGGCACAGTCACGCACGTCCTTGGCCATCGGCCCGGCCTGGTCCAGGGACGAGGCAAAGGCCACGATCCCCCAGCGCGAACAGCGCCCGTAGGTCGGCTTGATGCCGGTGATGCCGGTAAAGGCCGCGGGCTGGCGGATCGACCCGCCGGTGTCGGTGCCGGTCGCGCCAAGACAGAGGTCCGCTGCCACCGCCGAGGCAGAGCCGCCCGAGGAGCCGCCCGGCGTCAGCTGGGCATCGTCATTGCCGCGCCGCCAGGGGTTCACCGCGTTGCCGTAACACGAGGTCTCGTTGGACGAGCCCATGGCGAACTCATCCATGTTCAGCTTGCCCAGCATGACCGCGCCCGCATCGAAAAGCTGGCTGGTCACGGTGCTTTCATACTCGGGCTTGAAGCCGCCAAGGATGTTCGAGGCGGCCTGCGACGCCACGCCCTTGGTGCAGAACAGGTCCTTGATCCCAAGGGGAATGCCGCAAAGCGCGGGCGCCTCGCCCGCCTTGATCCGCGCATCGGCGGCAGCAGCCTGCTCACGCGCGATCTCGGGCGTCTTGTGGACAAAGGCGTTCAGCGCGCCGGCGCCCTCGATGGCCGTCAGGCAGGCTTCGGTCAGTTCGGCAGAGGTCACGTCGCCCTTGCGCAGCGCATCGCGCGCCTCGGCGATCTTCAGCTTGGTCAGTTCGGTCATCACTCAACCACCTTCGGAACCGCAAAAAAGCCTTCGCGCGCATCGGGCGCGTTCGAGAGGACCTTGTCGGCCATGCCGCCATCCGTCACCCCGTCCTTGCGGCGCTTCAGCCGCATCGGCGTGACCGATACCATCGGCTCCACGCCCTCGACGTCGACCTCGTTCAGCTGCTCGATAAAGCCGAGGATGTCGTTGAAGGCATTGGCCAGCGCCGGAAGCTCGTCTTCTTCCACCTTGATGCGGGCCAGGTGCGCCACGCGTGCCGCGGTCTCGATGTCGATCGACATGGGGGCCTCTTTGACTGTGAATTCAGCGCAGGCTTTACCGCCCCGCCCCGCGCGCCGCAAGCACATGCCGCGTCCAGACCTCGATCATCCAGCCCAGCATCACCGCATTCAGCACATGCCACAGGAAATGCGTGCCCAGCGGGATCACGTTGCACAAAGGTTCATCAAGGGTGCGCGCCAGCATCGAGGCCAGCAGGATCGCCACCCCGATCGCCAGTCCCCGCGCCGTCCCGGGCACCCGGTTGCGCAGGAGGATGGCATAGATCGCGATCAAGAGAGGCACCGGCGCATAGCTGGCCGTCCCTCCCAGGCCGGGGATCATGCCGAATAGCGGCGCGGTGACGGCCGCATAGGGAATGAACAGCGCCGTCAGGGCCAGCGAAGCCCAGCGCCCTAGCCCCCAGAAATCGCGGTTGGCGCCGTAGATATAGACAAGCACGTAGACCAGGATCGGCAGAACATCCGCCAGTCCCGCCCAGGGCTGCGCAAAGGTGTGGAACAAGAACGAGCCAATCCCGATCGTCGCAAGGATCGCGCACAGCACCCGGCCCAGCCCGAATGTCCGCCGCCACATCACCAGCGCCGCCAGGACAAAGGCGGCATTGGTCACCGCATTCACCGGCTCGGCCCAGAACTCCGGCCCCAGCCGCTCGCAATACCCGTCCACCGCCCGTGTCCAGTCCATGTGTTTTTTCTCTCCGAAAATACTCACTCGTTACGTGCCGCGGGCGCCCCCGGTGGGATCTGGTCTCGCCGCGCCAAAATGCTAGGCTCGGGACAGAACAACAACGGGAGTCCACCATGCAAATCATCTGGCTCGGCCACGGCAGTTTCCGCATCGAGATCGGCGGCGAGGTGCTGCTGATCGACCCCTGGATCAACGGCAACCCGATGATGGAAGGCCAGGACACGGAGGCCGCGCTGGCTGGCGCGACGCAGATTCTCGTCACCCACGGGCATTTCGATCACACCAACGACATCGTCGAGATCAGCCAGAAGACCGGCGCGCCGGTCTCGGCCATCTTCGAGCTCGCTGCCCTGCTGACAGGCCAGGGCGCCAAGGAAGGCCATGCCTTCAACAAGGGCGGCACTGTCCGTTTCGGCGAGGCCTCGGTGACACTGGTTCCCGCCTCCCACAGTTCCTCGATGCAGGTCGAGGGCAAGACCACCTACACCGGCATGGAAACCGGCCTCGTCATCCGGGGCGACGGCCACACGATCTATTTCTCCGGCGACACCTGCATCATGGCCGACATGGCCTGGATCGGCGAGTATTTCCAGCCGGACATCGGCATCCTCTCGGCAGGCGGCTACTACACGATGGACATGGAACAGGCGGCCTGGGCTGCAAGGAAATACTTCGACTTCAAGACGGTGATCCCCGGTCACTACCGCACCTTCCCGGCGCTGGAACAATCGGCACAGGTGCTGGCAGAGGGCCTGCCCGGCGTGGATGTCATCGAACCGCAGGTGCTGCAGCCGATCACCGTCTGAGCCGAACCTGTTCCCCGGAGCCGCCTGTCGCTGATGCCGGACCGCGACAGACGGCGGAGGGATGCAAGGGGTCGCAGGCCCGCGCGCAGCGCGGCTTGCCCTTGCATCGCTCTGACGGCTGGCGCAGGCATCTTCGGCGACAGGGGGAACCGGGGAACAGGTTTGTTCCCTGGTGAGCCTCGAAGCGTTGAAACGCGCGCAAGCGCGTCAGATTCGGGTTGCCGGGCACGGGTCGGCGGGCGGGCGATGCGGGCCCGCAAGGGACCGCGAGTCCCGTCCCCGACCCGCACGCGCCTCAGGGGATCAAGGCGCCTGTCCGGTTGAAGGTCGCCCGGTCGATGCTCAGGTCGTCGTAGATCAGCTCCACCGTCATCTCCTCGACCGAGTTAAGCGCAAACGCCCTGTAGGGCAGCTCGTCCGCCGGCATGGCGTTGGGTGCGGGGCTGTCCTCGTTGCAGGCGGGCAGTGGCCAGGGCTCGGGTTGTGCCCCGTTGATGCCGATGTGAATGGCCACCAGACCGCAACGCCAGGACCACAGGTGCGTGACATAGACCAGGTCCTGCCCGTTGAACTCGCGCACCGCGATCCAGTTCGACCGGGTGGCATTCAGGATCGGCTTGACCTCGACGGCGGTGGTGAACTTGCCCGAGGGCACCTGCTGTTCGGCGACATAGGGCAGCTCGCGCGGCGGTGCCGGGTCCGCCTCGGCACTGGGCGGGGGCGCTTCCGAGGAAAAGGGCCGCGCCTCGTCGGTTTCCGCCCGGGGTGCCACCGGCGCCTCGGCGACGGCGGCGGCGGGCGGGGCCTCTGCGGTTTCCAGGCGGGCCGCGTCCCCCGCCCCCCCGCTGGCCACGGCAATGACGAGAAGAACAAGATCGAACATCAGGTATTTCCTTCAAAAAATTCCCCGGGGCCTTGCGGCTTCCGGCGCCCGTCCGCCCTGCCTATAGTGGCGCGCAACAGGCAGCGGGCAGGTTCATCATGACACGCGAGGGCGCGGCGGCTCAAACCGTAAATATTCTCATCGTCGCCCAGGCCGGGCGGCTCTCCTATGAGGCCGTGCTCTTTGCCGCCTCGTTCAAGGCCCGGGGCGGCACGGGCTTTCGCCTGGTCGTCGCGGAACCGGCCCCCGGCCCGCTCTGGCCCGAGGATCCCGGCATTCGCCAGCCGGAGATCCGCTCCCTGCTGGAGGAGTTGGGCGCCCAGATGCGCTCCTTCGAGAGCCGGCATTTCGGCGCCGCCTACCCCTATGGCAACAAGATCGAGGCGCTGGAGGTCCTACCCGAGGGCGAGCCATTCGTCTTTTTCGACACCGACACGCTGGTGCTTGACCGGCTCGACCGCGTGCCTTTCGATTTCGACCGCCCCACGGCCTCGTTGCGGCGCGAGGGCACCTGGCCGCAGATCGAGCTGTACGGTCCGGGCTACACCCAGATCTGGACATCGCTTTACGACCGCTTCGGGCTGGACTTCGCCAGCAGTCTGGACCTCACGCAACCGGACGAATACTGGCAGCGCTATCTCTACTTCAACGCCGGGTTCTTCTTTTACCGTTGCCCCCGCGTCTTCGGGCAGCGGTTCCGCGACTACGCGCTGTCGGTACGGGATGACCCGCCGCCGGAACTGGCCTGCCAGAGCCTCGACCCCTGGCTGGACCAGGTGGTGCTGCCGCTTGTGATTCACGGGCTGGGCGGCGGTCGCGACACGCTGCCCGCCGGGCTTCTGGACGGGGAAGTGACTTGCCATTACCGTCTGCTGCCCCTGCTCTATGCCCGCGAGGGCGACAAGGTGGTCGACGTGCTGGAAGAGGTCGCCGCCCCGAACCGCATCAAGAAGGTGCTCAAGGGCCATGAGCCGTTCAAGCGGATGATCTACCAGGGGCGCGGCCAGAAGGTGCGCGCGCTGTTCGACCGCGAGAACCTGCCGCGCAAGGAACAGGCGATCCGCAACCGCATCAAGCGCGAAGGCTTCTGGATGCGCTGAGCGCGGATTTCCGCTCGCCCCATGCGCGTGTCATGTTACCCTGCCCTCGCGTTCAGGAGGGTGTCTCATGTCACAGGCGATCACGGTGCTGGTGGGCACCAGCAAGGGCTTGTTCCTGCTGCAATCGGATGCGGCGCGAACGGACTGGTCGGTCAAGGGGCCGCTTTGCGATGGCTGGGGAATCAACCATGCCATCGGCGATCCCGAAACCGGTACGCTCTGGGCCGGGGGTGGCGGCGAATGGTCGGGGGCCGGGGTCTGGCGCTCTGTCGATGGCGGCGACAGCTGGGAACTGGTCAAGCTGGCCGACGGAACCGTCGACGAATGGATCCGCAACGACCCGGAAACTGCCGCCTTTTTCGGCACCGAACCCAAGCCCCCGGCGGAGTTCACCGGCCGGGTCGAGGCGATCTGGTCGCTGGGCCAGGTGGGCGGCAAGCTCTATGCCGGGGCCAAGCCCGCGACGCTGTTCGTCAGCGAGGACGCGGGCGCAAGCTGGGCCGCGGTCGAGAGCCTGACGGATCACCCCTCTGCCGACAGCTGGCAGCCCGGCGCGGTGGGGCTGACACTGCACACGATCGTTGCCAGCCCCGCGGACGCGGACAAGATGTGGCTGGGGATCTCCGCCGCCGGGGTCTTTGCGACCGAGGATGCGGGTGGCAGCTGGGAGCGGCGCAACCGCCTGTCCAACGCCGAGGCCTGCGGGCATGTGCATCACCCGGCAGGCCCAAAGGACGGTGAGACCGGGCATTGCGTGCACAACATGGTCCGCGCGCCGGGCGATCCGGACCTCTTGTACCAGCAGAACCATCACGGCGTCTGGCGGTCGTCGGATGGCGGGCGCAGCTGGGATGACATCACGGCAGGCCTGCCTTCGACCTTCGGCTTTCCGATCGCGGTGCATCCCGTTCAGCCGCGCACTTTGTGGACGCTGCCGCTGAACGGCGACATGGCCGGACGCTTTCCGCCCGAGGGCAAGGCCGCGGTCTGGCGGTCCCGCGACGGCGGCGACAGCTGGGAGGCCTG
Source organism: Mameliella sp. AT18 (assembly GCF_028807275.1). NCBI lineage: Bacteria > Pseudomonadati > Pseudomonadota > Alphaproteobacteria > Rhodobacterales > Roseobacteraceae > Antarctobacter > Mameliella sp. AT18. Next base: position 20,244 of record NZ_JARAMO010000038.1, on the reverse strand, counting down.
CCGCGAAGGTCTGCCAGCCGAGAACTGCTTTTTCACGGTGCTGCGGCAGGCAATGGCCACCGACCGGGCCGAGGCGCCGGGGGTCTACTTCGGCACCAACTCTGGCTCTGTCTTTGCCTCCTTCGACGAGGGGGACAGCTGGTCGGAAATCGCCCGCCACCTGCCCACCGTGCTTTGCGTGGAGACGGTGACGACGGCCTGACCTGTCAACCTTCCGGGTCTTCTGCCCAGGCTGCAAGCGCCGCGCGCGCGACGTCTGCGCCGTGGGTTTCCTGCACGAAATGACCAGCCTCCGAGAGCTTCAGCGGTGGCCGCGTGATCCCGAGGATCTCGTGCATCCGTTTCATCAGCCAGGGCGGGATCAGCTTGTCCTCTTCGCCCACGGCCATGAAGCTGTCGCCCCGGAATTCCGACGACCACCAGCGAGCGGCTCGGCGTGAGATTTCCACCCCTTCCATGTCGGGATCGGTCATGACGAGGAAGGGAAAGCGGCGGGCGCCGGCGCGGTAGCGGGCGTCGGGAAATGGCGCGGCATAGGCGGCGGCCACCTTGTCGCTCATCCCCGGAACGTATTCCATGAACAGCGCGGCCATGTCGTAATCCGGATGCTCGCCATGCATCCGCCGCCATGCGTCGAAACCATCCGTGCTGCCGCCGCCCAGGCCAAGCACGGTGTCCATGACCAGCAGCCGGTCGAACCGATCCGCCATGTCGGGCGGGATCGTCAGCCCGAGAATCCCGCCCCAGTCCTGCACGACAAGCGTGATCCGCCTCAAGTCCAGCGCCTCGATCAGCGCGACCAGGCTTTGCCGGTGAAAGTTGAAGGTATAGGTGCCGTCGTCGACCGGCTTGTCGGAGCGTCCGAACCCGTAAAGATCGGGCGCGACGACGCGCGCACCCGTGTCCAGGAAAACCGGGATCATGTGGCGGTAGAGAAAGCTCCAGGCCGGCTGACCGTGCAGGCAGAGAAAGACCCGATCCGCGTCTTCCGGACCTTCGTCGATGCGCGCCATGCGCAGGCCCTCGTAGCCGGCAAGATCGTCGCGATACCGCGGCTGCCACGGAAAATCCGGCAGATCGGCGAAACAGGCATCCGGAGTGCGTATTGCGTCAGGTCTCGGCATGGCTGATCTCCCCCAAGCGTGGCAAGAGCAGACCCCGGGTGGGTCTGTCCTGTCAACGTCGACCTGGGCGCGCTGCCCTTAGATCCGCATGCGCGGCACGTCGTTCGGATCCAGCCGCAGGTCGATCAACACCGGCCTGGTCCGCGTGTCGAGCGCCGACAGAGCCAGTTCAAGGTCATCGGCAGAGCGCACCTCGATCCCCTGCCCGCCCAGCGCGGTGGCGACCTCGGCAAAGGACGGCCAGTCGAACTCTGTCAGGCTGGGGTCCATCTTGCGGTCGAGGAACTGGATGTGCTCGGCGCCATAGGCGCTGTCATTGGCAAGGATGACGATCAGGTCCAGCCCCAGCCGCACGGCGGTGTTGAACTCGTTGATGCCGCCCATCATGAAGCCGCCGTCGCCGGTGAACATCACGACGGGCCGCTCTGGCGCCGCCAGCCCCGCGCCGATGGCCTCTTGCAGTCCCAGACCGATGGAGCCGAAATTCGCCGTCACCACGAAGCTGCGCGGATCGGGCGCGGAAATCCGGCACCAGACCTCTGTCATGAAGCGGCCGCCGTCGGTGACCAGCACGCGGTCCTTGGGCAGAGCCTGTTCCAGCCGGTCAAGCGCGTGGACGTAGTTGACGCAGCCCGGCGCCGTCTTGTCAGTGCCCAGCGGATGCGCGGTCAGCGTCTCGCCGTCCAGTTCTTTCGTGAAGCCGCTGCCGGGGATCTCGGCCTCGTCCAGCCAGTAGTGGATGGTTTCGGCGGTCAGGCCCGCGTCGGCGACAAGGGCGGCATCGGGGTGGATGCTGCCGCCGATGGCGGTGGCCTCGATGTCCACCTGCACGATGCGCTTGTCCTTCATCAGCTTGCCACGATCGGACGTGAAATCATGCAGGCCGGTGCCGAAACAGACGATGCAGTCGGATTTGGCGATCAGGTCATAGGCGGCGGGCGTCGAGAGCGTGCCGAAGATGTCCATGTTGTAGGGGTGATCGTTGAACAGCCCCTTGGCCTTGAGCGTGGTCGCCAGCGGCGCCTCCAGCCGGTCGGCGAGCTTGATCAGCCTATCCCGCGCGCCCACGGCACCGCCCCCGGCCAGGATGATCGGACGGCGGGCAGAGGCGATCATGCCGATGGCCTGGTCCAGCGTATCGCCCTCGGCCACGCCGCCGGGGTTTGTAAAGACGCTGAGAGGGCGGCAGTCATGTGCCACCTCCTGCCACATGAAATCCGCCGGCATGTTCAGCACGATGGGGCGCCGTTCCACCTGTGCGCGGTAAAAGGCCCGGGCCACGTCGGCGCCTGTGGTCTCGGGCGCGCGCAGCTGCACGAAACCGGCGCCGGTGGATTTGACCAGTTCGCGCTGGTCGATGCCCTGCAGGTGGCGCGGGTTCGAGACCGGGGTATCGCCTGCCAGCAGCACCATCGGGATATGGCCGCGCACGCCCTCTGTCAGGGCGGTGGTGCAGTTGGTCAGCGCGGGGCCATGCGTGACGGTGGCCACGCCCACCTGCCCCGAGACATGGGCAAAGGACAGCGCCATCAGGACCGAGCTGCCTTCATGCGCCGCCGGAACAAAGCGCCCGCCACAGTCGCGCACGAAACTGTCGACCATGAAGAGATTGGCGTCGCCCATCAGGCCAAACATCGTGGTGATGCCGTGATCGCCCACGGCGCGGGCAATGGACTGGTGTACGTGCATCAAATCGGTCATCGCGCGGGTCTCCTGTGTCTGTCCCGAAGGGAATACCGGAGACCGGATGCGGGTTTCACGCGAATCCGGCGCCAGAGGCACCGATTTCGCGGAATCTTCCGCCATTTACAAAATTTCATGCGCAAACCCCGCACGCCCAACCTTACCAACGTCAAAGCCCCGCAGACCGCGACCGGGGCCGCGAAGAATCTGGCCCCCGGGCCGGCAATCGCTTACTCCTGTGCGCAACACATGAAAGGGAGACCACTGAATGACCCAGGACGCGCCCAGCTTCGGCTTTGACACGTTGCAGATCCACGCCGGTGCCCGGCCCGACCCGGCCACCGGCGCGCGGCAGGTGCCGATCTACCAGACGACGGCCTACGTGTTCCGCGATGCCGAACATGCCGCCGCGCTCTTCAACCTGCAGGAAGTGGGCTATATCTATTCGCGCCTGACCAACCCGACCGTCGCCGCGCTGCAGGAACGCGTCGCGGTGCTGGAAGGCGGCGTGGGCGCGGTCTGCTGTTCCTCGGGACACGCGGCGCAGATCATGGCGCTGTTCCCGCTGATGGCGCCCGGGCGCAACGTGGTGGTGTCGACGCGCCTTTACGGTGGCTCGATCACCCAGTTCAGCCAGACCATCAAGCGCTTTGGCTGGTCTGCGAAATTCGTCGATACCGATGACCTCGCCGCCGTCGAGGCCGCGATTGACGACGACACTCGCGCCGTCTTCTGCGAAAGCGTCGCCAACCCCGGGGGCTATATCACCGACATCGACGCGCTGGCCAAGATCGCCGACAAGGCGGGCCTGCCCTTGATCGTCGACAATACCTCTGCCACGCCCTACCTGTGCCGCCCGATCGAACACGGCGCGACGCTGGTGGTGCACTCGATGACCAAGTACCTGACCGGCAACGGCACCGTGACCGGCGGCGTCGTCGTGGATTCCGGCAACTTCGACTGGTCGGCCAGCGACAAGTTCCCCTCGCTCTCGGCGCCCGAACCCGCCTACCACGGGTTGAAGTTCCACGAGACATTCGGTCCGCTGGCCTTCACCTTCCACGGGATCGCCGTGGGCCTGCGTGACCTTGGCATGACGCTGAACCCGCAGGCGGCGCATTACACGCTGATGGGGATCGAGACGCTGAGCCTGCGCATGGCGCGTCACGTCGAGAACGCCGAGAAGATCGCCGCCTGGCTGGAAGGCCACGCGGCCGTCGAAGGCGTGACCTATGCCGGGCTCGACTCCTCCCCCTACAAGGAGCGGGCCAGCCGGATCTGTCCCAAGGGCGCGGGCGGCCTGTTCACCGTTGCGCTCAAGGGCGGTTATGATGCCTGCGTCAAGTTCGTGGACTCGCTGGAGATCTTCTCTCATGTCGCGAACCTGGGCGATACCCGCAGCCTGGTGATTCACTCGGCCTCGACCACGCACCGCCAGCTGACCGAGGAACAGCAGATCGCGGCGGGCGCGGCTCCGAACGTGGTTCGGATCTCGATCGGGATCGAGGACGCGGACGACCTGATCGCCGACCTCGACCAGGCGCTGAACAAGGCCTCTGGCTGAACCGGATCGACATGGATGACAGAGGCCGCCGCAGGGCACCTGCGGCGGCCTCTTGATTGAAAAGCGCGGGAAGCCGCCTCACTCGCTGACGGAAAAGACCATCGTGACCTCGGCCCGCACCTCGATCTCGCCGGCGGCGACCGGCACGTCGCGGGCGGCCGGTGCCTCTTCCACTACCATCGGTTCCGGTTCGACGATGGAGCGCACCAGCGGTTCGGCCGTGTCGCGCAGCTCCAGCACCGGGCCGAGGGTCACGCCGGCGGCATCGGCGTAAAGCTGGGCCTTGGCGATGGCATCGGCGACCGCGCGGCGGCGCGCCTCGTCCTCGACCTCGCGCGGTTCCTGCACGCCGAAAGTCAGGCTTTGCAGCTGGTTGGCGCCGTCGTCCAGGACTGCCGACAGCAGCGCGCCGATTCCGTCCATGTCACGGATGCGCACGCGCACCGTGTTGGTCGCGTAGTAGCCGACAAAGATGTCCTCGTTCCGGTCGCGGTCCCAGCGGGTCTGCTCGTTGACACGCAGCTGGGTGGTCTGGATGTCACGCGCCTCGACCCCGAGGTCGGACAGCCGGGCCAGGATCGCATCCACCGCCGTCGAGGTGGCGTTCATCGCCTCGACCGCGGTCTTGCCCCGCCCCGTCGCCCCCAGCGAAATCGTTGCCATGTCGGGCACCGCCGCGATACGGGCCTCACCCGAGACGGACAGGCGGCCTTCCGCCGATGCCGCATGTGGCGCGCCCAGGGGCAGCGCCAGGGCCAGGATCGTCAAGAATGCTGAAATTCGCATAAAATACCTCACAATCAGCAGGAATCTGCGCCGACTGTCTCGCGAGAGGGGAAAATCGGCAAGAGGGCAACAGGCGCTTTCTTTTCTTCGGCAAAGAGTTGCCCTATATATTTTAGGCAATGCCTTAGGACTCCCGCAGGCATGGATGGCCTGATAAGACACGCTTCATGATACCTAATTTCGCGCTCTCGCTCTCTTTCGAAGGCATCGCCCTGCTACGGCGCATGGGCCCCCGATGGGCCCGGATCGACGATGTTCCGCTCGATGATCCGGATTTCGATTCCCGCGTGATCGCCCTGCGCGACCGCGCCGAAAGCCTTGACCCGACCGGCGCCCAGGTGGCGCTGATCATCCCGAACGAGCAGATCCGCTACCTCGACCAGCCCGACCTGGGCGGGGACGAAACGGCGCGCGACATCGCCATCCGCACCTCGCTGGACGGCGCGACACCCTATGCCGTGTCCGAGCTGAAATACGACTATGTCGTGACCGACGGGCGTCTGCAGATCGCCGCTGTCGCGATCGAAACGCTGGACGAGGCGCAGAGCTTTGCCGTCGAACACGGGTTCGATCCGGTCAGCTTCATGGCGCAGGCCCCCGAGGGGGCGTTCGACTCGGCGGTCTTCTTCGGCAAGGCCAAGGGGTGGAGCAAAGCCGCCTCGCGTCCCGCGCGGGCCATCAGCATCGTCGAGGCCGACGAGACCGCATTGCAGCCGCTGCCCAAGCCGGAACTGGTTGCCCCCGCCGCGCCGAAACCGCATGCGGCAAAGCCGGACACCCCCAAGCCCGAGGCCGCGCAACCCGAAACGCCCAAGCCGACAGCTCGGCCCGCCGCAACGCCGGACGCGCCACGTGCCGCCCCGGCCCCGAAATCCGCTACGCCGACCGAAACGCCCGCTCCGACCGCGAAACCGGACGAGAGCGCGCAACCGGCGGCGCCCAAGGCGGACGCCCCGGCACCCGAGGCACAGGCCCCCAAAGCGCCCGCCCCGCAGGCCCCGGCACCAAAGCCGACCACCGGTGTGTCGGCGCCAAAGGCTCCGGCGCCCAAAATGGCAGAGCCCTCTGTCCCGGCGGCCCCCAAGGCACCGTCGGCGCCGCCACGACCCGCGACAGCATCCCCTTCTCCGGCTCCGAAGGCGCCCGCAATCCCGTCCCCGGGTCCCGCTGGCCAAGGCGCACCAAAGGCCCCGGCGGTTCCGGCCAGATCCGCCCCGGCGCCGAAAGCCCCTCAGGCACCCGGGCAGCCGACTGCACAGGCGCCGGCGCCGCGTCCCGCCGCACAGGTGCAGCAGCCCAAGCCCCCTGCCGTCCCGGCCGAGCCCGACGCAGAGCGGCCCTACACATTTTCGACCATCCGGGCGACGCGTCCCGGTGCAACGGGAGCATCAGACGATGCCACCGCGCCGCGTCCGCCTGTCACGGGCGAACTGAAAGCGCGGTTTACGCCCGTCGCTCCGTCCGCGGACAGCAAGACAGAGATGCCGGATCAACCCGCCAAGTCACCGGCCCCCAAGGCGCGCACCGGGTTCTTTTCGGCACCCACGGCCTCTGCCTTGCTGGCGCAAGCCTCTGCCGCCGCGGACGAGGCCGAGGCAGCGCGACCCGCTGGCGGCACCGCCGCCCCGGCAGCCGCGCAGGCTAAGCGCCCGGTCCTGCCGCCCAAGCTGAAAGGCAAGACCAAGGCTGCGGCGAAACCCGGCGTCAAACCCATCCCGAAAGTGGCCGCCGCCCGCGCCGCAGGGCTTGCCGCCACGCCCGCCCGCGAGGCCAAGGAAGACGAATTCCTCGCCACGCCCGCCGCCGCGCGCAAAGCCGTTCCGGCAGCAGGCAAGGGGCAAAAGCCCGGCGGCATGCCGCGTCCGAGCCCCCTGGCCAAGCTGGCCGCCCTGCGCGGCCCCCAGGGGCAGGACCGCATTGGTGGACCGGCCGTGACCGGGGCGGGCAGCGCAGGTGCCGCCGCGATCCCCGCCGGAATGGCCTTCAACCAGCCAAGCGAACGCGACCGCATGACGGTTTTCGGCGCGCGCGACCGGGACATGACCGGCGGCAAGCCGCGATACCTGGGCCTGATGCTCACCGCGATCCTGCTGCTGTTCCTGGCCGGTGTTGCGGCCTGGGCCACCGTCTTTCTTGACGACGGGCTGGCGCGGCTGTTCCGCTCGGCCGACGAACCGGCCAGCGCGATTGCCTCGCTGCCCGATGGCGATACCGATGTGGCTCCGGCCCCGGGCGACGACGGCGTGATCCTCGAATCCGCGACACCTCCGGCCAGCGCGGCACCCGCGATTTCTGCGCGCCCCGTGGCGCGCCCCGAAGGAGAGGTCCAGATCGCGGCATTCGACCCGCCCGCAACCGCGCCCGATCCACTGGTCGCGCCGCTGGCTGTCCCGACAGATCCGCGCCAGCTGACCCCCGAAGAGGCGGCGGCCAGCTATGCCGCCTCGGGCATCTGGCAGCGCGCGCCCGCCAAGCCGCACCGCCCGCCCGAGGACGGGGTCGATGATGTCTATGCCGCCTCGATCGACCCGAACATCCAGATTTTCGATGCCGTCGCCCTGCCCCAGTCCAAAGACCTGGCCCGAGAGCCCGACTTCCAGGATCCGGGCCTGCCGCCGCCTGCCGGGCTGACCTTCGACTTCGACGAGCGTGATCTTATTCGGGCCACCCCCGAGGGCGCGCTGACGCCGGACGGGCTGCGCATCTTTACCGGCCGTCCCCCGGTCATCCCGCCGCTGCGCGGCGAAGTGGCCGTGGGTCCGGACCCCGAGCTTGACGCACCCGGCGCGATCCGCACGCGGCTGAACGCCATGCCGCGCATCCGTCCGCAGACCCGGCCCGACGACCTGATGGAACTGCGCGAGCGCAGCCAGCTGGGCGGCATTTCCCGGTCGGAACTGGCGGCGATCCGCCCCGTGATGCGTCCGCCCACGGCGCAGGAACAGGCCGAGATCGACGCCCCGGAGGCAACGGACCAGGCGGTGCGCCGCTCTCTGGTTCCGGTTGGCCGGCCGCGCAACATGGCCGCCATCGTCGACAACGCGGACCGCAGCCTTGTGCCTGCGGAACCGGTGCAGACCGCCGCCGCCGTGGCGCCGCGCACCGTCGCCCCGCAGGTGCCCTCCAGCGCCAGCGTCGCCCGAGCCGCCACTTCGACCAATGCGATCAACCTGAAAAAGATCAACCTGATCGGCGTCTACGGCACTGCGGAAAACCGCCGCGCCCTGGTGCGCCTGGCCAATGGCAAGTACCAGAAGGTCAAGGTTGGGGACCGGCTGGACGGTGGCCGCGTGACCGCCATCGGCGAAGAGGCCCTGCGCTATACCAAGGGCAGCCGCAACCTGACGCTGACCATGCCGCAGACCTGAGCCGGTTTGCCCTTTACGGCGGGCCGACCGGCACGCATCATCCCCGCATGACCAAAGCTGTGCGCAAAACTCACGCACAAGAAGGGCAAATCATGCGGGAAAGACGCACCCCTCTGGATGAAACGGACATAGCCCTGCTGGACGCGGTCCAGCGGGACGGCCAGGCCACGGCGCAGCAACTGGGAGACCGGCTGCACCTGTCGGCCAGCCAGGCGGGGCGTCGGCGGCAACGCCTGGAAGAGGCGCAGGTGATCCAGGGCTACAGCGCGCGGCTGGACCCTGAAAAGCTGGGCCTCGACGTGCAGGCCTTTGTCCAGGTGCAACTTGCCCGCCACGGTGCCGAGGAAGGAATGGGGTTTTCCCGCCTCCTCCGCCTGCGTCCCGAGATCGTCTCGGCCTGGACCATGACCGGCGAGGCGGACTACCTGCTCCGGGTCTATTGCCCCGACCTGCCGGCGCTCAACACGCTGATCCACGAGGTGCTGCTGGCGCATCCGGTGGTGGCCCGGGTGCATTCGCAGATCGTCATGGATCAACCGAAACCCGACGCGCCGCTGCCGATCGGCTAAGACCTGCGAGGAGGACCAGGCATGGAGACATTGCGGGGCAGCGTCCTGACCGAAAGCGGATGGATCGCCGGAGAGCTTGGCTTTGCGCACCGCGTGGACAGGATCGAGGGGCAGCCGACAGAAACGCCAGAACCACCCTTTGTCCTGCCCGGCTTTGTCGACCTGCATGTGCATGGCGGTGGCGGCGCGGACATGATGGCCGGGGTCGAGGCGATCCGCACAGCCGCCCAGCTGCATGCCCGGCATGGCACGACCGCGATGCTTGCCACCTCCGTCACCGCGCCCTTTGCCGAGATCGAGAGCTTCCTTGGGGCCGTCGGGTCCGCGATGGCGGCGGACTGGCCCGGCGCGGCCCGCGTGCTGGGCGCACATCTTGAAGGCCCTTTCCTCAACCCAGACAAGCTGGGTGCCCAGCCGGATTTCGCCGTGGCGGCGGATGTAGACGCCCTGCGCCGCTGGCTGACGCTGGCCCCGGTACGGGTGATGACCCTGGCGCCGGAAATGGACCCGGATGACCAGGTGATCGCCGCCGCGCAGGCGGCGGGGGTCAGGGTGCAGCTGGGGCACTCTCTCTGCGACTATGCCCGCGCGGCCGCCTGCCTGCAGGCGGGCTGCGGCGTGACACATCTGTTCAACGCGATGAGCCCGGCGGCGCATCGCGGCAACGGGCTGGCAGGTGCGGCGCTGGCCCATGCCGATTATGCCGAGATCATCCCGGACCTGCTGCATGTGGAACCTGGGGCCATCCTGGCCGCGCGTCGGGCGATCCCGGGGCTTTACGGCGTGACGGATGCCACAGCGGGCGCAGGGATGCCGGACGGGATGTTTCGCCTGGGCGCGCAGCACGTCCACAAGACCGAAGGCGCCATGCGGTTGGCGGATGGCACGCTGGCGGGGTCCGCCCTGACGATGGACCAGGCACTGCGCAACCTGGTCAGCATCGGCTTGCCTCTGGCCGAGGCGGCGGCGCGGCTTGCCACCTTGCCCGCCGACTGGATCGGACGCACCGACATTGGCCGCATTCGCGTTGGCGCCGCTGCCGACCTGGTGGTTCTGGACGAGGCGCTGGACCTCACGCGTGTCTATATCTGCGGTCAGCCCCTGCCCGTCTGAGCGCAACAGGCGCTAGAACGGCACGTCGTCGGCCGCGTGGATGAACCGTGCCACAACCTTCTTGGTGCCCGCCTTCTCGAATTCGATTTCCAGCTTGTCACCCTCGATCCCAAGGATCGTACCGTAACCGAATTTCTGGTGAAAGACACGCTCTCCCACCGTGTGGGCCGAAACGGCGTCCAGGTCGATCACCTGGCTGCGGCTCTCGCGCGGCTGGCTGATCGGGCGTTCTCCCTGGCGGGATTGCAGGCGCTTCCAGCCCGGGGAATTGTAGACATTGGCCTCTGCCGCGCGGCTTTCCAGCCCCGAGGACATGCCGCCCATGCCCCCCATGCCACCCGCGGCACCGTAGCCACCGCCATACAGGCCCGGCGGCGTCAGAACTTCGACGTGCTCTTCGGGCAGTTCGTCGACAAAGCGCGATGGCATCTGTGACTGCCACTGGCCAAAGACCCGCCGGTTGCCCGCGAAAGAGATGGTACAGACCTCTTCGGCGCGGGTGATGCCGACATAGGCCAGGCGCCGTTCCTCTTCGAGGCCCTTGACCCCGCTTTCATCCATGCTGCGCTGCGAGGGGAACAGCCCGTCTTCCCAGCCCGGCAGGAAGACCACCGGAAATTCCAGCCCCTTGGCCGCGTGCAGCGTCATGATCGAAACCTTGGCCCCCTCGGCGTCGGATTCGTTGTCCATGACCAGGCTGACGTGTTCCAGGAAACCTTGCAGGTTCTCGAAGCTTTCCAGTGCCTTGACCAGTTCCTTGAGGTTTTCCAGGCGGCCCGGCGCCTCGGGCGTCTTGTCGTTCTGCCACATGGTCGTGTAGCCGGACTCGTCAAGGATGATCTCGGCCAATTCCATGTGGCTGAGATCCTTGTCCCCGGTCATGCGGCCCCAGCGGGCAAGACCGACCACAAGCTCCCCCAGCGCCTTGGCGCCCTTGCCCTTGATCGCCCCCTGTTCCACCGCCAGCGCCGCGCCGTCCAGCAGGCTGACACCGTTTTCGCGGGCGATACGCTGGATGGTCTGCTGCGCCTTGTCGCCAAGGCCGCGTTTCGGCGTGTTGACGATGCGCTCAAAGGCGAGGTCATCGGTGGGCGAGACCACCAGCCGGAAATAGGCCATCGCGTCCCTGATCTCCATCCGCTCGTAAAAGCGGGGGCCGCCGATGACACGATAGGGCAGGCCGATGGTCAGGAAGCGGTCCTCGAAGGCGCGCATCTGGTGCGAGGCGCGAACGAGGATCGCCATGTCGTCAAGGCTGTAGGGGCGCATCCCCCGCGTGCCGCCCTGCATGGATTCGATTTCCTCGCCGATCCAGCGGGCCTCTTCCTCGCCGTCCCAATGGCCGATCAGGCGGACCTTCCTGCCCTTGCCCTCCTTGGTCCAGAGTTTCTTACCTAAACGTTCTGTGTTTCCATGAATCACGCCGTTGGCCGCAGCCAAGATATGCTCAGTCGAACGATAGTTCTGCTCCAGCCGCACCACATGCGCGCCGGGAAAATCCTTTTCGAACCGCAGGATGTTGCCCACCTCGGCGCCGCGCCAGCCATAGATCGACTGGTCGTCGTCGCCCACGCAGCAGATGTTCTTGTGCCCGCTCGCCAGCAGGCGCAGCCAGAGATACTGCGCCACGTTGGTATCCTGGTATTCGTCCACGAGGATGTAGCGGAACCAGCGCTGGTATTTTTCCAGGATGTCCGGGTGGGTCTGGAAGATGGTGACCACATGCAACAGCAGGTCACCGAAATCGACGGCGTTCAGTTCCAGCAGGCGGCGCTGGTAGGCGGCATAAAGCTCTGGCCCGCGATGGTTGTAGGCGCCCGCGTCAGAGGCGGGGATCTTGTCCGGCGTCAGAGCGCGGTTCTTCCAGCCGTCGATGATATTGGCCAGTTGCCGCGCGGGCCAACGCTTGTCGTCGATGCCCTCTGCCTGGACCAGCTGCTTGAGCAGGCGCAACTGGTCATCGGTGTCGAGGATGGTGAAGTTCGACTTCAGGTGCGGGCCTGCGCCTTCGACCACCGAATCGGCGTCGTCGGTGATCAGCTCCGCGTGGCGACGCAGCAGCTTCACGCAGATCGAGTGGAAGGTGCCCAGCCAGGGCATCCCCTCGACCGTCTGGCCCAGCATCCCCGAGATGCGATTCTTCATCTCGCGGGCGGCCTTGTTGGTGAAGGTGACCGAGAGGATCTCGTTAGGGCGGGCGCGGCCGGTGTTCAACAGGTGCACCACGCGGGCAGTCAGCGCCTTGGTCTTGCCAGTGCCGGCGCCGGCCAGCATCAGGACAGGCCCGTCGAGCGTTTCCACCGCCTCGCGCTGCGCGGGGTTCAGCTCGTCCAGGTAGGGGGCCGGGCGCGCGGCCATTGCGCGCGCCGACAGCGAGGACGCCTCGAATGCGTCGAATTCATCGAAACTGCTCATGACGCCAATCTAGCGTCAATGCGCGCGCAGGGAAAGCCGTGTTCGCCTTGTGTTCCTTGCCCCGGCGCGGATTTTCAGGCCCCGCCGGGTTCTGCCTGCGCTCAGGCGTGCATGGCCACCTCTGTCGGCATGACAGGTTTTCGCCGCGTGGTCGAGAAGACCGGCAGCGGCACCTCTTGGGCCGGCTTTGGCGCGGCATCGGCGCGCACCGGGGTCATCTTGCAAGCCGCGCGGCCCGCGAGCGAGGCCTGCGCCATGCGCGCCACCATGCGCGGGGACACGCGCCCGTCCAACACGCAATGCAGCGAGGTCACGGCGTCGGAATAGAGATCCGTCGCCTCCCCCACGTCACGGGCCAGCATCAAGGTGACAAGCCGCGGATTGCGGCGCTGTGCCAGCGCGGTCAGCGCCGCGATTCGTTCCGGACCGCAGTCATCGTCCAGCACCAGCACATCGACCACCGCCCGTTTCAGACAGGTTTCAGCCACGGCATGACTGCCGGACCCGGTGACGTGAATCCCCGCCTCCAGAAAGGCGATCTGGCTGCGTTCAAGCCGGGTGGCATCGTGGTCGACGATCATCGCGTGCATGGGCTGTCCTTTCCGTGTCGATGCCCACACACTCCGTCACGGCACTTAAAATAAGTTGAAGATTTGAGGCGAATGCAGGCCAGCCCGCTTGCGGACCACGGCTTTCCGACGCCAGATACCCGCATGGACCTGCACAGCCGCTACATGACTGTCGCCGATCTGCGCCGCGCCGCGCAAAGACGCGTGCCGCGATTCGCCTGGGCCTACCTGGACACGGCGACGGGAACAGAGGCCACCGCCCGGCGCAATCGCGCGGCGCTCGATTCGGTCCTGTTCACGCCCTCGATCCTCGACGGCGAGGTTGTCCCGGATTTCGCTGTCTCCCTGTTCGGGGAAACCCACCCCCTGCCCTTCGGCATGGCGCCCGTGGGCCAGTCCGGGCTGCTTTGGCCCGGCGCCGAACGGATGCTGGCACGCGCGGCGACAGCGGCCGGCCTGCCCTACACTCTGTCAACCGTGGCCAATGCCACGCCCGAGGAGGTCGGCCCCGAGACCGGCGGCAAGGGCTGGTTCCAGCTTTACCCGCCGCGCGACCCCGAGATGCGGCGCGACATGTTGGCGCGTGCGAAGGCCAGCGGCTTTCACGTTTTGGTGGTGACGGTGGATGTGCCCGTGGCCTCGCGCCGGGAACGGCAGGTCAAGGGCGGGCTGGTTCAGCCACCCCGGATCACGCCCCGGATCGCGCTGCAATGTGCGATGCGCCCTGCCTGGTCCCTGGCCCGCCTGCGCGCCGGGATGCCGCGAATGAAGACGCTGGACCGCTATTCGCAGGACATGGCCAGCCGAGACCCGACCGCGCACATCGGCTACCTGCTGCGCACGGCGCCGGACTGGGACTACCTGCGTTGGCTGCGCGAGGCCTGGGACGGGCCGCTGGTGGTCAAGGGTGTGCTCAAAGCCGAGGACGCAGAACGGCTTGAGCGCGAAGGCGTGGATGCGATCTGGGTCTCGAACCACGGCGGGCGGCAGTTCGACGGGGCGCGCGGCGCGGCCTCTTGCCTGCCCGCAGTGCGGGCCGCCACGCAGTTGCCGGTGATCTTCGACAGTGGAATCGAGGGCGGGCTGGACATCCTGAGGGCCGTGGCACTGGGTGCGGATTTCGTCATGCTGGGCCGGGCCTGGCACTATGCCGTTTGCGCGCTTGGCGCTGCGGGCCCCGCGCATCTGGTGGAAATGCTGCGCCGCGACATGGTGGCCAATATCGGGCAGCTGGGTGCCGCGCGGCCTGTCGATCTGCGCGGGAAAGCCGAGTTTGCAAACTCGACCGTCGCGCGGGAATAATTTGCAAACCCCCCTTGCGCTGCGTCGCGGCATCCTCTCAAAGTAATAATATTGCGCAAAACACGCGCAGCTGTGCCGGAGAAGGACCCTCGACACATGGCAGATTTTGAAAAGATCCTGGTAGCGAACCGGGGCGAAATCGCGATCCGCATCATGCGTGCGGCGAACGAGATGGGGAAGAAGACGGTGGCCGTCTTCGCGGAGGAAGACAAGCTGGGGCTGCACCGCTTCAAGGCGGATGAGGCCTATCGCATCGGCGAAGGGCTTGGCCCCGTTCAGGCCTATCTGTCGATCGAAGAGATCATCCGCGTGGCCAAGGCCTCGGGCGCCGACGCGATCCACCCGGGCTATGGCCTGCTGTCGGAAAACCCCGATTTCGTGGATGCCTGCACCGCGGCCGGCATCACCTTTATCGGGCCCAAGGCCGAAACCATGCGCGCCCTGGGCGACAAGGCCAGCGCCCGCAAGGTGGCTGTTCAGGCCGGCGTGCCCGTGATCCCCGCGACCGAGGTGTTGGGCGACGATTTCGAGGCCATCGCCAAAGAGGCGGAGGAGATCGGTTATCCGCTGATGCTCAAGGCCTCTTGGGGCGGCGGCGGGCGGGGCATGCGCCCGATCGAAGGCCCCAAGGAACTCAAGGACAAGGTGCTTGAAGGCCGGCGCGAGGCCGAAGCCGCCTTTGGCAACGGCGAGGGCTATCTTGAAAAGATGATCACCCGCGCCCGCCACGTCGAGGTGCAGATTCTCGGCGACAAGCAGGGCAACATCTACCACCTCTATGAGCGCGACTGTTCCGTGCAGCGGCGCAACCAGAAAGTCGTGGAGCGCGCCCCTGCCCCCTACCTGTCCGAGGCGCAGCGCGAAGAGTTGTGCGAGCTCGGCCGCAAAATCTGCGCCCATGTGAACTATGAATGCGCGGGCACCGTCGAATTCCTGATGGATATGGAATCGGGCAAGTTCTACTTCATCGAAGTGAACCCCCGCGTGCAGGTGGAACATACCGTTACCGAAGAGGTCACGGGCATCGACATCGTGCAGGCACAGATCCTGATCGCCGAGGGCAAGTCTCTGGCCGAGGCCACCGGCAAGGCGTCGCAGTACGATATCCGCCTGATGGGCCACGCACTGCAGACCCGGATCACGACCGAGGACCCGTCCAACAACTTCATTCCCGACTATGGCCGGATCACCGCCTTCCGCTCGGCAACGGGCATGGGCATCCGCCTGGACGGCGGCACCGCCTACGCGGGCGGCGTCATCACCCGGTTCTACGATTCGCTGCTGGTCAAGGTGACGGCCAAGGCCCCGACGCCGGAAAAGGCCATCGCCCGGATGGACCGGGCGCTGCGCGAATTCCGTATCCGGGGCGTGACCACGAACATCGAGTTCGTGATCAACCTGCTGAAACACCCGACGTTCCTGAACAACCAGTACACGACCAAGTTCATCGACACGACGCCGGAGCTGTTCGACTTCAAGAAGCGGCGCGACCGCGGCACAAAGGTGCTGACCTATATCGCGGATATCACGGTGAACGGTCACCCCGAGGTGCAGGGCCGTGCCATGCCGCACCCGGACCTGAAACCTGCGCGCCCGCCGAAGGTGCCGCTGGAGACGCCGCCCGCAGGCACCAAGACCCTGCTGGACGAACAAGGCCCGCAAGCGGTCGCCGACTGGCTGGCAGCACAGAAACAGGTGCTGATCACCGACACTACCATGCGGGATGGGCACCAGTCGCTCTTGGCGACGCGGATGCGCAGCCTCGACATGATCCAGGTGGCGCCGGCCTATGCGCACAAGTTGCCGCAGCTTTTCAGCGTCGAATGCTGGGGCGGGGCGACCTTCGACGTGGCCTACCGCTTCTTGCAGGAATGCCCCTGGCAGCGCCTGCGCGACCTGCGCGAGCGGATGCCGAACCTGATGACGCAGATGCTGCTGCGCGGTGCCAACGGGGTGGGCTATACCAACTATCCCGACAACGTTGTGCAGTTCTTTGTCAAACAGGCGGCCGAAACCGGCGTCGACGTCTTCCGCGTCTTCGACAGCCTCAACTGGGTCGAGAACATGCGCGTCGCAATGGACGCGGTGCTGGAAACCAACAAGATCTGCGAAGGCACGGTCTGCTATACCGGCGACATCCTCGATCCCGACCGGGCCAAGTACGACCTGAAATACTATGTCGCGATGGGCAAGGAACTGCGCGACGCGGGCGCACATATCCTTGGCCTCAAGGACATGGCCGGTCTCTTGAAACCCAATGCGGCGGCGGCACTGGTCAAGACGCTCAAGGAAGAGGTTGGCCTGCCGATCCACTTCCACACGCATGACACCTCGGGTGCGGCCATCGCCACCATCATGGAAGCGGCCCGCGCCGGTGTGGACGCGGTGGACGCGGCAATGGATGCGCTCTCGGGCAACACCTCGCAGCCGACGCTGGGCTCGATCGTCGAGGGCCTGCGCTTTACCGAGCGCGACACAGGGTTGGACATGGCCGCGATCCGAGAGATCTCGAACTACTGGGAGGCGGTGCGCGGCCAGTACGCGGCCTTTGAATCGGGGATGCAGTCGCCCGCGTCGGAGGTCTACCTGCACGAGATGCCGGGCGGCCAGTTCACCAACCTCAAGGCGCAGGCACGGTCCCTGGGACTTGAGGAACGCTGGCACGAGGTGGCGCAGACCTATGCCGACGTGAACCAGATGTTCGGCGATATCGTCAAGGTCACGCCCTCGTCCAAGGTGGTGGGCGACATGGCCCTGATGATGGTCAGCCAGGGCCTGACCCGGGCCGATGTCGAGGACCCCAAGAAGGATCTCAGCTTCCCCGACTCGGTCATCGACATGATGAAAGGCAACCTTGGCCAACCCCCGGGCGGCTGGCCGAAGAAGATCCAGAAGAAGATCCTCAAGGACGACAAGCCCTTTACCGAACGTCCGGGCCTGAAGGCAGCGCCGATCAACATCGACGACGCCCGCAAGGAACTGGAAGGCAAGCTCGAAGGGGTCGTCTTCGACGACGAGGACCTGAACGGCTACCTGATGTATCCCAAGGTCTTTACCGACTACGCAGCCCGGCACGAGACCTACGGCCCGGTGCGCACCCTGCCTACACGGACCTTCTTTTACGGGATGGAGCCGGGCGAGGAGATCACCGCCGAGATCGACCCGGGCAAGACGCTGGAAATCCGCCTGCAGGCGGTGGGCGAAACCCATGACGATGGCGAGGTGCGGGTCTTCTTCGAGTTGAACGGCCAGCCGCGCACCATCCGCGTGCCTGACCGCAAGGCTCAAGGGTCCAGCGCGGCGCGCCCCAAGGCAGAGCTGGGCAACCCCTGCCACATCGGCGCCCCGATGCCGGGTGTGGTGGCGACGGTCGCCGTTTCTGTCGGCCAGCAGGTCAAGGAAGGCGACCTTCTGCTGACCATCGAGGCGATGAAGATGGAAACCGGCCTGCACGCCGAACGGGACGGCACCGTCAAGGCGGTGCATGTCACCCCGGGCGGCCAGATCGACGCCAAGGACCTGCTTGTCGAGCTGGAGTGAGTGCCGGCCTCATCCACGATCTGAGAACAGCCCCGCAAGGGGCTGTTTTTCTTTTCCCCTTCGGGATATCCACAACGTGACGGCACAGGGTCCCCGCCCTGTGGACAAGCCGATTTCACCCGACAGCCCAAGACGTTGCCGCATGCGGGTCCGACGGCTATGATCCCCCTGCTGACATTCCAGAATCGGGAAGGATTCCCGCATGCTCTTTCGCCGGACGACCGCCATGCTCTGCGCCCTGATGGCGCTTGCGCTTGCGGCCCGCGGCGCAACTGACCGAGAGATCCCCTTCGACACCCCCGGCCCGGTCATCGAGATCCCCGAGGACGCCCTGCCCCCGGGGGAGCTGGACGTGCTGAAGGTCCGCAGCAGCGACCCGGCGATGAACCGCGCCTTCGGGCTGGCCCGCGCGTCCTTGCCTGCCGCGCTCTCGGCCACGGAAAAGAAATACGGGTTCTTCTCGCCCTCGCTTGCGCTTTACGTTGCGGTGCGGGTCGATGACCCGGACAAGCGGATCGAATTCGTCTGGGTCGACAATATCCGGCGCAAGGGCAAAGGCTTCACCGGCAAGCTGGCCAGCCAGCCGCGTTTCATGCCCGGCAAACGCCTGCGCGCCCCGATCGACTTTCTGAACCCGCAGATCGCGGATTGGGCCGTGCAAGCCCGGGATGGACGCTATTACGGCTATTTCACCACGCGCGCGCGGCTGAAAAGCATCGAAGAGCCGCTGGCCACTGAATTGCGGGCCTTGCTGGTGGACACCCCCGTTCCGCAACTCTGGCAATAAGCCATGCACCTGGCCCTTGTCGCGATCCTTGTCCCCTCCTACGACGCGGGCCTTGCCTTTTTCGTCGACGGGCTTGGCTTTGACCTGATCGAGGACAGCGACCTAGGTGGCGGCAAACGCTGGGTGCGCGTGGCCCCGAAAGCTGCACAGACCCAGTTCCTTCTGGCCCGCGCCGTGGGCCCACAGCGCGACCATATCGGACAGCAAGGCGGTGGACGGGTCTGGCTGTTCCTGCACACGCAGGATTTTGCAGGTGATCGTGACCGACTGGTCGCTGCCGGCGCGCAGTTCGAAGAAGAGCCAAGGCACGAATCCTACGGCACCGTTGCCGTCTTTCGCGATCCTTTCGGCAATCGCTGGGACCTGATCGAACCCGCCGGGGACTGAGCCGCAGCACCTGTCAATTCTGCCAGTCTCGGGAAATCCCTACTGTCCTTTTCGACGCCGCTACGGCAAGACTGCTGGATTTCCTCGTCCGGCTGGAAGCAACGACCACAACCGAAGACGTCTGGGACCTGATCGTCTGCCTCGCCGACGGCATGGGGCTGGAGGTGGTCGATTATGTCTACGCCACTGATTTCCGAAACTGGGAGCAGGCGCAATTCATTCGCACGACGATCGACTCGCGCTGGTTCGACTACCTGCGCCGGTTTCCGCATATCCGGCACACCTCCGCCTTTCGGATGCATGGCTGCCGCTACCTGACCCCCATCATGGTGGGCGAGGAATACCTCGACGAGATGGGCGAGATTTCCGAGGACCGGCGCCGCCATGTCCGGATCGGCGCCGAGATGGGGATGCGGGCCGGGATCTCTATCCCGCTGCGCATGGGCGATCCGGGTCAGGCTGCGCTGATCACGCTTGGCGGTGATCTGGACAGGGCCGATTTCGACGCCCTGCTGGAACGGCACGGCTGGACCATCCACGCCGCCATGTTGAGCGCCCACACGCACTATACCGAGCTGTTCAAGCTGGAATTCATCGAGCGCAACCAACTGACCGACAAGCAGAAAGAGATGCTGCGACTGGTCGGACAGGGCCTGATGGACAAGCAGATCGCCCATGAACTGGGGATTTCGTTTTCCGCCGTGCGCCAGAGGATGGCCACGGTGCAGCAAAAGACCGGCGCACAGAACCGTGCCGACCTGGCGGCACTTGCGGCACGGGCCGGACTGGTCTCGGATCCGCTGCTGCGGGCGCATGGCGATGACCTGACGGTGTTCCTGTGCACCGGTGACGGCAAGACCGGGACAGAGGTCCGGCGCCCCGGTGCAAGCCCGCCCGCGGCCGCCGAATAGCCCAATGACAGGTGCACGGATCAAAAGCGACGGGCACTTGCATTTTCCTCTTGCACCCCCGCGCCGTAGAGGCTAATTCGGCGCTCACCATTTGGCACGCGGGCGTAGCTCAGGGGTAGAGCATAA
>NZ_JARAMO010000037.1:0-19747 GCF_028807275.1 Mameliella sp. AT18 | reverse complement strand
GTCACCCAGCAGAACGCGGCGATGGTGGAGGAATCCACTGCCTCTGCGCACATGATGCGCACCGATGCCGGCGCGCTCAGCGAAACCGTCGGCCGTTTCGTCACCGGCTCCGATACCCGGTCACCGGGCGCCACACGGCCGGAGGCCGCAGGAGGGCGAACACGGGCCGCCTGACATGACCAACGCGCGGGGCGGGCTGTCATGTCACGACGCCAAATGCGGCAAACGCCGTCCGCCTCGCTGCAAACGGCCCAAGAAATGTGCAAATGCCGCACTCTGTCACCTGCTTGCGGCAAAGATCGGCGGATTGCGCCCTGTCGGCATCTGCGGGTTTACATCGTCTCCCTGGACGGCTTCTCTGGCTTGAGGACAATCAGACCTTGGGACAGACGGAAACATCATGGCGATCACCGCGAGCATCCGGCATCTTACGCACTACAAGTACGACCGCCCGGTGAACTTGTCACCGCAGATCATCCGGCTTCGACCTGCACCGCATAGCCGGACCCGGGTGATCAGCCATTCGCTGAAGGTCTCTCCCGAGGGGCACTTCGTGAACCACCAGCAGGACATCTATGGCAACTGGCTGGCCCGGTTCGTCTTTCCGGAGCCGGTGACGGAATTCCGGATCGAGGTCGACCTGGTGGCCGACATGACGGTCTACAACCCCTTCGATTTCTTCGTCGACGATGTCGCCCGCGAATGGCCCTTCGAGTACCCCGAGGAAATAGCCCCCGACCTGGCAGTCTATCGCAAGACCGAACCTCTGACGCCCTTGCTGAAGAAATGGGTCGAAAGCGTCCCACGCGAGAAACAGGTCACCATCGACATGCTGGTGGAATTGAACCGCCAGCTGGAACAAGAGACAGAATACCTGATCCGGATGGAACCCGGTGTGCAGACGCCCGAGGAAACGCTGGAAAAGAAATCCGGCTCCTGCCGCGATACCAGTTGGCTGCTCATCAACATCCTGCGCCACTTGGGCTTTGCCACGCGGTTCGTCTCTGGTTACCTGATCCAGCTGAAACCGGACCTCGAGGCATTGGACGGGCCGTCGGGCACGGATCACGACTTCACCGACCTTCACGCCTGGTGCGAGGTATACCTGCCCGGTGCGGGCTGGGTGGGGCTGGACCCGACAAGTGGATTGCTGACTGGGGAAAGCCACATCCCGCTGGCGGCCACGCCGCATTACAGCAACGCAGCGCCCATCGTGGGCGGCTTCAGCGGCCATAAGGACACCAAGACCGATTTCGACTTCGAAATGGAGGTGCACCGCGTCGCCGAACATCCGCGTATCACCAAGCCTTTCTCGGAAGAAAGCTGGGAGGCGCTGGATGCGCTTGGGCAAAAGGTGGATGCCGAGATCGAAGCGCAGGACATGCGCCTGACGATGGGCGGTGAGCCGACCTTTGTCTCGATCGACGATTTCGAAAGCGCGGAGTGGAACACCGCCGCCGTCGGCCCGCAGAAACGCGCCTTGGCCGACGACCTGATCCGGCGTCTGCGTGATCGGTTCGCCCCCGGTGGTTTCCTGCATTTCGGGCAGGGCAAATGGTATCCGGGCGAAACCCTGCCGCGCTGGACCTTCTCTTTGTATTGGCGGCGGGACGGCAAGCCGGTCTGGAAGAACCTCGACCTGGTGGCCAAGGAAACCGCCAGGGGCGCGACCGCCGCGGATGCCGAGGCCTTCATGACCGGTTTCGCCAAGGCGCTGGAGATCGGCACGGAATATGTCCAGCCGGCGTTCGAGGACCCGGCGGTCTGGATCCTGAAAGAGGCGGAACTGCCGGAAAACGTCACGCCCGAGGATTCGCGGCTCAAGGACCCCGAGGCACGCGCCCGCATCGCCCGTGTCTTTGAGCGTGGGTTGGACAAGCCGGCCGGTTTCATCCTGCCGATCCAGCGCTGGCAGTCGCGGGCCTTTGGCCGGGGCTGGCGGTCGGAACGCTGGCGGACGCGCCGCGGCCACCTGTTCCTGATCCCGGGCGACAGCCCCGTGGGGTTCCGCCTGCCTCTGGGCACGCTGCCCTTTGTCGGCCCGTCGGCCTATCCCTATGTCTATCCGGCGGACCCGACCGTCCCGGTCGAGGACCTGCCCGATTTCCACGAGATGGACGACAAGCGCCAGGCGCTGTTCGAGGAACTGCGCAAGATTGCTCAGGAAGAGCGGGACACGCTGCCACGGACGACACCTGGCCGCGAACAGCCTGTGTCGCGCCTGCGGGCCGGCGAACCTGCCGAGGTGCAGCGCGAACAGGCGGTCACGCCCGAGGGCGGCGTTGTCCGGACCGCCATCGCGGTTGAGCCGCGCGACGGCAAGCTGTGCATCTTCATGCCGCCGGTCGAGATGCTGGAGGACTACCTCGAACTGATCTCGACCGCCGAGCAGACCGCCGAGGCCCTTGGCCTGCCGCTGCATATCGAGGGGTATACGCCGCCGCATGACTCGCGTCTGAACGTCATCAAGGTGGCGCCGGACCCGGGCGTGATCGAGGTCAACGTGCACCCCGCCTCCAGCTGGAAGGACTGCGTCGACATCACCAGCGCCGTCTACGAGGAGGCGCGCAACAGCCGCCTGGGCGCTGACAAGTTCATGATCGACGGCAAGCACACGGGCACGGGCGGCGGCAACCACGTCGTCGTCGGCGGCGCCACCACGATGGATTCGCCGTTCCTGCGGCGGCCGGACCTGTTGCGCTCGCTGATCCTCTACATGCAGCGGCACCCCTCGCTCAGCTACCTGTTCTCGGGCACCTTCATCGGCCCGACCAGCCAGGCGCCCCGTATCGATGAGGCGCGGCATGATACACTCTACGAGCTGGAAATCGCGCTGAGCCAGATCCCCGATCCCTCGGAAGGGGAGCCACCCCAGCCCTGGCTGGTGGACCGGCTGTTGCGCAATATCCTGATCGACGTGACCGGGAACACCCACCGGGCCGAGATCTGCATCGACAAGCTCTATTCCCCGGACGGGCCGACCGGGCGGCTGGGGCTGGTAGAGTTCCGCGGCTTCGAGATGCCGCCGGATGCCCGGATGAGCCTGGCGCAACAGGTGCTCTTGCGCGCGCTTCTGGTGCGGCTGTGGAAATCGCCGGTCAAGGGCAAGCCGGTGCGCTGGGGCACCACGCTGCACGACCGTTTCATGCTGCCGGAATTCGTCTGGCAGGATTTCCTGGACGTGCTGCGCGACCTCAAGGAACACGGCTTTGACCTGCGCCCCGAATGGTACGAGGCGCAGCGGGAGTTCCGCTTTCCCTTTGCCGGGGAAATCGAGGTCGAGGATGTCCACCTGGAGGTGCGGCAGGCGCTGGAGCCCTGGCACGTCCTGGGTGAGCGCGGCGCGATTGGCGGCACCGTACGCTACACCGATAGTTCGGTGGAGCGGATGCAGGTGCAGCTGACCGCGCTGGACCCCAGCCGCTATGTCGTCTGCTGCAACCAGCGGCAGGTTCCGATGCACGGGACCGGCACCAGCGGGCGCAAGGTGGGCGGCGTGCGGTTCAAGGCCTGGCAACCGGCCGAGGCGCTGCACCCGGTCTTGCCGGTCAATGCGCCGCTGGTCTTCGACATCTTCGACACCTGGTCGGGCCGGGCGATCGGCGGCTGCACCTATCATGTGGCGCATCCCGGCGGGCGCAGCTATGATACCTTCCCGGTCAACACGAACGAGGCCGATGCCCGCCGCCTGGCGCGTTTCCAGAAATGGGGGCATACGCCCGGAACCTATTGGCCGGCGACTGAAAACCCGCACCCGGAGTTCCCGATGACCCTGGACCTGCGGCGCGCGCCCTGGATCTGACATGGGCGAAACCGGCGCCGTCACGCCGGCGCGCAAGGCGCCACTGGACCATTATCTGCCACCCAAGGGGGTGGCAGATGAGCTTTTGCGCCCTGATGGAACGCTGCGCCCGGTCTGGAAGCCGATGATCGACCACCTGGCCGGGCGCAATCCGGACCAGGTGAACCAGGACTTTGCCCGCGGCGATCTGTATCTGCAGGATGCGGGCGTCTACTATCGCCAGTACACGGGCGACGAATCCGCCCTCCGGGACTGGCCGCTGAGCCATATCCCCGTCATCATCGGCGAGACCGAGTGGAGCAAGCTGGCCGAAGGCATCGCCCAGCGGGCGGAACTTCTGGAACGCACGATGGCCGATCTCTATGGCCCGGCGACGCTGGTCAAGCGGGGCATCCTGCCGCCCCAGCTGGTCGCGCGCAACCCGGAATGGTTGCGCCCTATGGTGGGGATCAAGCCGCGCTCTGACCACTACCTGTATTTCCTGGCCTTCGAGATCGGACGCTCTCCGGATGGCAGCTGGCTGGTGCTGGGGGACCGCACGCAGGCGCCCTCGGGGGCGGGGTTCGCGCTGGAAAACCGGATGGCGACGCTGCGGGTTTTCAACGATCTCTACCAGGAGACGAATGTTCACCGGCTGGCGGCCTTCTTTCGCACCTTCCGTGACAGGCTGACCCAGCTGCGCGGCCCCGAGCAGGGGCAGGTGGCGATCCTGACGCCGGGGCAAAACACCGACACTTATTTCGAACACGCCTATATCGCGCGCTACCTGGGCTTCCTGTTGCTGGAGTCCGAGGACCTGGTCAGCGTCGACGGCAAGCTGATGGTGCGCACGATCAGCGGGCTGGAACCCGTCAGTGTGCTCTGGCGGCGGCTGGACTCGCGTTTTGCCGATCCGTTGGAGCTGGACGAAAGCTCTGCCCTGGGCACGCCGGGCATGGTGGGCACGCTGCGGTCTGGCGCGGTGACGATGCTCAATTGCCTGGGCTCGGGCGTGCTGGAGGCGCGGGCGCTGATGGCCTTCATGCCGCGCATCTCCGAGGCGCTGATGGGCGAGCGGCTGAAACTGCCCAACATCGCCACCTGGTGGTGCGGACAGGCCAGCGAGCGTGCCTATGTGGGCGAAAACCTGGAACGCATGATGATCGGCCCGGCGCTCTCGACGCAGCTGCCGTTCGAGATCGACAGTTCCACCGCGCTTGGCGGGCGCTTCCGTGACAATGCGCGTGGCCCGGTGCGCGACTGGCTGGACAAGAATGGCGGCGCGCTGGTGGGGCAACAGGCCGTGACGCTGTCGACCACCCCTGCGATGATCGACGGCAAGCTGATGCCACGGCCGATGGTGGTGCGCGTCTTTGCCGCCCGCACAAAGGACGGCTGGACGGTGATGCCCGGCGGCTATGCCCGCATCGGCCGGACAGAAGACCCAACGGCGCTGGCGATGCAAAGCGGCGGTTCGGTGGCGGATGTCTGGGTGGTCAGCGACGCGCCCGTGTCCACCGAGACGCTGTCGGGTCAGCAGCCGGGGCCGTTCATCCGGCGGATGCCCGGGCGGTTGCCCGCGCGCGCGGCGGACAACCTGTTCTGGCTGGGCCGCTACGTCGAACGGGCCGATTTCACCGCGCGGACCCTGCGCGCCTATCACCTGCGGCTCGAGGACAACGGCGGCACGCCGATGCCCGTCTTCGACCAGCTTGGTCGCTATCTAGAGGGGCGTGGGCTGTACCTGGCGGAACCCTTGCCGGATCTCTTTCTGAACCTGTTGGAACGGGCGCGCGGCTGTGCCAGCAAAGTGCGCGACCGGTTCTCTGATGACGGCTGGTACGCGCTGGACGAGCTGGAAGGGGCGGCGCGTGACCTCGCGGGGGCAGTCGACCACGGCGATGCGACGGGCCGCGCCCTGAGCCAGCTCCTTCGCAAGCTGGCCGGTTTCGCGGGCCTCGTGAACGACAACATGTTCCGCTTTTCCGGCTGGCGCTTCATGTCGATGGGGCGGGCGCTGGAACGCGGTGTCCAGATCTCGGACCTGCTGGCGGTCTTTTCCGCCAGCGGTGCGGCGCAGGGCAGCCTGGATGCGGCGCTGGAAATCGGTGACAGCGTCATGACCCACCGCCGCCGCTACTCGGTCGAGACGAACCGGAACACGGTGGTTGACCTGCTGGCGCTGGACCCGGAAAACCCGCGCTCGGTGATCTACCAGGCCGGGGTCTTGCTGGATCAACAGGCGAAACTGCCCCGGCCAGGCAAGTCCAGCCAGCTGACAGAGGTCGGGCGCCGCATCCTGCGGGTGCACACCGATCTGTCCGTCGCCACACCCGAGGTGCTGGACAGCGCCGCGCTGGCGAAACTGGCCGATGATCTGCAGGCGGTGTCGGATGCGATCCACACCCAGTACATGGGGTAGGGGATGCTTTACGACGTGACGCTTTCGGTTCGCTACGCCTATGCACTCTCCGCAGCGGCGGCACGGATGCACCTGCGGATGATGCCCGGCAACGGGCCGGCGCAGCGCCTGGTGTCGGGGCTGTTGCAGGCCGATCCCGCGCCGGCCTTTCGCCGTGACCGGGTGGATTTCTTTGGCAACGCGCTGACCGAGATGGCCTATGACGCGCCGCTGGACACGGTCGATTTCCGGTTCACCGGCCGCATCCGGCGGGACGACCTGCCCAAGGAACTGGACCTGTCCTGTGCCCTGGCGGACATGCGGCGCGAACTGGCCGAGGTGCCCTCGCTGGCGCCCGGCGCACCGCATCATTTCCTGGGCGCCTCGGACCGGGTGGTGC
This sequence comes from Mameliella sp. AT18, assembly GCF_028807275.1. Classification (NCBI taxonomy): domain Bacteria; kingdom Pseudomonadati; phylum Pseudomonadota; class Alphaproteobacteria; order Rhodobacterales; family Roseobacteraceae; genus Antarctobacter; species Mameliella sp. AT18. The sequence goes on along the minus strand of NZ_JARAMO010000037.1, from coordinate 13,165 downwards.
CGGTGCCCTCTATCACCGCGTTTTCGCGCGGCATCACGCGGCTGGACCAGCCGGTGCTGACCGTGGTGGAGGCGATTTCGCGGGCCCTGCACGAAGAGATCACCTTTGACCCGACGGCAACCGATGTGACCACCGACCCGGCCACGGCCTTTGCCAACCGGCGCGGTGTCTGCCAGGACATCAGTCACATCATGATCGCCGCGCTGCGCGGGATCGGCATTCCGGCGGGCTATGTCTCGGGCTTCCTGCGGACCGAACCGCCCGAAGGCCAGCCCCGCCTGGCGGGGGCGGATGCGATGCACGCCTGGGTCCGGGCCTGGTGCGGAAACGAGGTCGGCTGGATCGAGATCGACCCGACCAACGACATGCGCGTCGGCGCCGACCATATCAGCGTGGCCATCGGGCGGGATTATGCGGATGTGGCGCCGGTCAAGGGATCGTTGCGCAGCTCGGGGTTTCACAGCACCCGCCACAGTGTTGATGTGATCCCGGTTGTGGAGCGGACCCCGGTCGAGGCGGTCGGCCGCAGCAATACCGACTAGGCCGTGCCCGGAGGCGGTTCAGACCACGGGGCTGTCTCCGTAGGTGACGACATCCTGGCTGCCGTCGTCCCAGATCGTCACCCGCTCGACCAGCGCGCCGCTGGCGTCGTAGGTCTCTGTCGCGCTGGTCCAGGCATAGGCATCCTGCGTATCGGTCAGGACCGAGCTGCTGCGGACACCGTCGGCATAGTCGATCTCGTGCACGCGGCCGTCGTCGTAGGTGTTCGTCTGGCTGTCGAGCTGGCCTTCGGCATCCCAGGTGCGCGCGATCGAGGACCAGACGAAGTCATCCGCGCCATCGGTCAGGAGGTGCGAGACCATGCGCCCGCCGTCAAAGCCGATCTCGACCTGGCGCCCGTCGTCGAATGTCATCTGCCGCGCGGTACGAGCGCCCGTGGCGGTGTCGTAGAAATCGCTGTAGCTGGCCCAGCTTGCGACGTCGCCGGCATCCGTCATGTGGATCGCCGAGCGCGCGCCCCCGGTGTAGACGATCTGCTGGACGCGACCATCGTCATAGGTGTTGGTCTGGTCGGTCAGTACGCCGGCGCCGTCGTAGACCCGTTCGATGGTGTGCCAGCCATAGACGTCTCCGCCATCCGTCACCAAGGAACTGGTGCGCGCGCCGTCCGCGTCGAAATGGGTCTCGACCAGCTTGCCGCCGTCCCAGGTGATGCCATTGTAGATCCGTGCCCCGCTGGCGTCGTAGCCATCGGTGTAGCTGTCCCAGGCATAGACGTCGGCGCTGTCGGTCATGGTCGAGGAGGTGCGCAGCCCATCCGAGTAGAAGATCTCCAGCACCCGGCCGTTGTCATAGGTGTTGGTCTGTTTCGCCCATTGGCCGGTCGCCGTGAAATCGCGGGCGATCGATTCCCATTCGTGGGTGTCGTCGACGTCGATCTCCAGCGTCGCGGCGGTCAGGTTGCTGCCGGTCTGGTATAGCCGGACAAGGGTTGTCGTGCCGTTGTCCTGCACGGTCCCGAAGGCGCCGTCGGTAAAGCTGAGGGTCTCGACCCCCAAAAGCGTGTCCGTGCCATCGTCGCCGCCATCGGTCAGGTCGATGTCGGTCACGGTCAGTGCGCCGTTCCAGGCCAGGGCAAATCCTTCGGAGGCGCCTTCAAAGACGACCACGTCCACGCCCGCGCCGCCGTCGATGGTGTCGTCGCCTTCGCCGCCCTTGATGGTATCCGCGCCGGCGCCGCTCTGGATGTCGTTCGAGGCGGCGTTGCCGGTGATATGGTCGTCGCCGCTGCCGGTGATGGCGTTCTCGATCACCGCGCCGCGGGCGATGGCAAAGTTGCCCGCGTAGCCGTCGATGTCCGACCAGCTTTCGGGCTCCAGGCTGAGGCGCTGGTCATGCCCGCGCGAGCCGAGGTCGATCACGTCGATGCCGGAACTGTCGAAGATCGCCACCGCCCGGCCCGGCGCCAGGTCCATCCCGGTTGCGGTCAGGTTGGTGTTGTCCCCGTAGACCGTGTTGCCCGTGTGGACGTTGTCAGGGGTGCCGTAAAGGTTCTGGATCGCGAGGATGTCGGCCATCTGCGGCGTCGCCAGGTACATGCCCGATGCGTCGACGTTCGGGTTTTCCCACTGGGCAAAGTAGGACATGATCGACATCTGCCAGCTGTCGTTGGCGTAATGCGCGTCGGTCCCGAAGTCTGCGGCGCCGTTGTAGTTGCCGCCGTGACCCAGCCCAAGCGCGTGGCCGATCTCGTGGATGTAGGTCTGGTAATAGTAGTCGCCGTAGCCTTGCCAACTGGGGTGCACATTGACGAAAGACTGGTCGATCTCGTTCCAGGACGTGTAGACGTAGGAATAGGCGTAGGCGCCGCTTTCGGTGTCGTCGAAGGTGATGTCGGCGGTCCCCGAGGTCAGGGTGAACTGAATCCCCGAAACCGCGGTCCATGCCTCCAGCGCGGCAAGGGCAGCCGTCTGGCCGGCAGCGTCCAGCGCGTCGATGTTGACGGTGATCTCTCCGCCGGCCTGCACGTCGAAGGCCCGCCAGTCACCACCGCCGTTCTGCCAGTAGCCATGCGTCAGTTGATAGGCCACCTGGTCCAGGGTGAAAACCGGCAGGGCGGCCTCCGTGGTTCCGCCGTTTGCGCCCGAAGGCGCCGCCGTCGGCCCGGTCAGGCCGTGACCGTCGTAGATTTCGATGGAAGGGTCGAGGCTTTGGCAGAGAAAGCACATGGGTCAGGTCCTGTCTGTCAGGTGCTGTGGGGCAAGGGGCAGCGGTCGAGAAGGGCTTGGGCAAAGACGTCCAGCAGGGTGCCGGTGATGGCGGCATCGCTGACCGAGAATTCCAGCCTGGGACCGGCACGAAAGGTCCCGTCGACGCTCTCGAACAACAGCTGTGCCCGAAGAACCGATCGGCCATGCACGGTGATCCGTGCCCGGGGACAGGGCACGCCCCGTTCCGCCGCGTGGTGCCGCAACCGTTCACGCAGAAGGCCGGCGAGCTGCGTTTCGCCGGAAGACGTGATGGGACGGGAAGACGATGATTGACGCGCTCCGGCGGGGGCCGGGGGCAGGGCATGGAGGTGCCTTGGGCGGGCGTTCATTGCGGTCTTCCTGTGGCGGTCTAAGGGGCAGCGGACCAGGAGCAGATCGGTCACGGATCGACTTTGGACCGGGGAATTTGAGGTCCGAAGGGCCGGAAAATGTTAATATCGCGTCATTGGTGCGCGTTAAGAAACCGTAAACATTTGCGGCGCGCACTGTTTCCCGAAGCGGCGCTACAGGTCGTCACGCCTTTTCGAAAACTCTTCTTAAAATTGTATCATGAAGCGTCCGTCGATGTCATCCGCCTGCTTGCAGGAACGGGGGCCATGTGCCCCAATCCCGCCCATCGGAAGGAGCGGTGGCGTGCTTGAATTCTCGCATCAGCCGGCCCTTGTGGCCGCCTCGCTGGCGGTGGCGCTGATGGCCGGGTTCAGCGGGCTTTCCCTGACGCGGGGGCCTCGGCCTTGCCGCTGGCCCGGCGCAAGCTCGTGGTAGCAATCGCTGCGGTGGCGCTGGGGGGCGGCATCTGGTCGTTGCATTTCGTGGCCATGCTGGGGCTGCAACTGCCGATCCTCTTCTCCTACGACGGGCTGGCGACGCTGATCTCGGTGCTGATCGCGATCCTGATGGTCGGGCTTGCGTTGTCGATCCTGCATTTCCACGATCGCGGTCCGTTGACGCTGACTCTGGCCGCGGCGCTGGTGCTGTCGGTTGCGGCGATCTGGATCGCCTATGGCAAGCGTACGCGGGGCAGCATCCTGCTGGGGACGCTGGTCTTTGGCCTCTCGGTCTTCGCGGTGCATTTCATCGCGATGGCGGGCACCGGGTTCATCGGTCTGGACGGGGGCGACACCGCCGGGCCCGCCTTGTCGCATTTCGTGCGCGAATGCCTGTCTTTTATGGCTCTGCCGTTGGTTCCGGCGTGGTCAGGGGGAACCGTCCCAGCAGCGGCGCAAGATCGCGGGGAGGGCGTTCACAGATGATACCGGCGGGCTTCGACTATCACAGACCAAGGGACCTGGGCGCAGCCATAGGGCTGTTGCAGGAACACGGGGCGAGGCGCGGGTTATCGCGGGCGGCCACAGCCTTGTGCCGATGATGAAGCTGCGCATGGCGGTGCTGTCGCACCTGGTGAACCTGCGCGACATCCCGGATCTGCAGGGAATCGAGATCGGCGCCGACAGCGTGTCGCTGGGGGCGATGGTCACCCAGGACGAATTGATCGCGCATGCGGGTCTGGGGCAAGCCGTCCCCCTGCTGCGCGAGGCGGCGTTGCAGATCGCCAACCCGCAGGTGCGCTACCCGGGAACACTGGGGGGCAATGTCGCCAACGGCGATCCGGACAACGACATGCCGGGGCTGATGCAATGCCTTGACGCGACCTACCAGGTGACTGGGCCGGACGACCTACGCCAGATCCAAGCGCGGGATTTCTACGAGAGCGCCTATTTCACCGCCCGGGCGGATGACGAGATCCTGACCCGTCTCATGGTCCCGATCCCTGCGGCGGGCACGGGCTATGCCTATGAAAAGCAGAAACGCAAGATCGGCGATTATGCCACCGCGGCGGCGGCGGTGCTGGTCGGCGAGGGTTTTGCCTCGATTGCCATGACCAACCTGGCCGATGTGCCGGTGTGGTCGGCAGAGGCGGGCGTGGCGCCGGCGGCCGGAGACAGGGAGGGGGCCGTCAGCGCCGCGCTCGCAGCCATTGACCCGCAGGAGGACATGCGCGGTCCGGTGGAGTTCAAGAGACATGTGGTGGGCGTCGTGCCGCGCCGGGCCATCGACCGCGTTCTGTCGCGGGTTGTGGGTTGCGGGCTGAGAGGGAGACTGATGAGCAAGATGCACGTCAAGCTGACGGTGAACGGCGCGGCGGTAGAGGGTTTGGCCGAACCGCGCACGCTGTTGATCCACTTCCTGCGCGAGAACCACGGCGTGACCGGCCCGCACGTGGGCTGCGAGACCTCGCATTGCGGGGCCTGCACGGTCGACATGGACGGACGGTCGGTGAAAGCCTGCACGGTCTTCGTGGCACAGGCGCAGGGCGCGGATGTGACCACGGTCGAGGGGCTGGTGAACGCCGACGGATCGCTGTCCGTCCTGCAAGAGATGTTTCGCAAACATCACGGGCTGCAATGCGGGTTCTGCACGTCGGGGATGATCACCCTCGCGCACCGCTTCCTGCAGGAGAACCCGACACCCACCGAGGAACAGGTGCGGTTCGGCATGGCCGGGAACCTCTGCCGATGCACCGGCTACCAGAACATCGTCAAGGCGTTCCTCGCGGCCGCCGAGATGATGGATGGTCAAGACACGGCCTCAAGTACCGAAGGGGTAGGGCAACAAAAGGTGGAGGCCGCGGAATGAAGGACGACGTGCAAAGCCCCGAGGAACGCTCTGCCGGCCTCAAGGGCATGGGTTGCTCGCGCAAGCGGGTGGAGAATGTTCGGTTCACCCAGGGCAAGGGGAATTGCGTCGACGACATCAAGCTGAACGGGATGCTGTTCGGCGATTTCGTGCGCTCGCCCTATGCCCATGCGAAGGTGGTCTTGATCAACACCGAGGAGGCGCTGAAGGTGCCCGGGGTTCTGGCAGTCCTGACTGCCAAGGACCTCGAACCGCTGGGCCTGCACTGGATGCCGACGCTGGCGGGTGACAAGCAGATGGTCCTGGCGGATGGCAAGGTGCTGTTCCAGGGGCAGGAGGTGGCCTGTGTCGTCGCGACCGGCCGCTACGCCGCCGCCGACGGCGTCGAGGCGGTCGAGGTCGAGTACGAGGAACTGCCCGTTGTCACCGATCCCTTCGAGGCGCTGAAATCGGACGTGGTCCTGCGAGAGGACCTCGCGGGCCAGACCGAGGGGGCGCATGGCCCCCGGAAACACCATAACCACATCTTCACCTGGGAGCAGGGGGACAAGGACGCGACCGAACAGGTGCTGGCGGAGGCTGACGTGGTGGCCGAGGAGATGGTCTATTACCACCGCACCCATCCCTGTCCGCTGGAGACATGCGGCTGCGTGGCCTCGATGGACAAGCTGACGCTTTACGGCACGTTCCAGGCGCCGCACGCGATCCGCACGGTCGCCTCGCTGATCTCGGGCATCGCCGAACACGATATCCGGGTGATCTCTCCGGACATCGGCGGGGGCTTCGGCAACAAGGTGGGGGCCTATTCGGGCTATGTCTGCTCTGTATTGGCCTCGATTGTGACCGGTAAGCCGGTGAAATGGGTCGAGGGCCGGATGGACAATCCCATGTCCACCGCCTTTGCCCGGGACTACTGGATGCAGGGCAAGATCGCCGCCACGAAGGATGGCCAGATCACCGGGCTTTGGTGCCACACGACGGCGGATCAAGCGGTTTTGACGCCTGTGCCGATCCCACGAAATTCCCGGCGGGGTTCATGAACATCTGCACCGGGTCCTATGATATTCCCACCGCCCACCTGTCGGTCGACGGTGTCTTTATCAACAAGGCTCCGGGCGGCGTGGCCTATCGCTGTTCCTTTCGCGTCACCGAGGCCGCCTATTTCATCGAGCGCATGATCGAGGTGTTGGCGATCAAGCTGAAAATGGACGCGGCCGAACTGCGCAGGATCAACTTCATCCGCAAGGACCAGTTCCCCTACCAGAGCGCGCTTGGCCGGGAATATGACAGCGGCGACTATCACACCGCATGGGACAAGGCGCTGGCGGCTGTGGGGTATGACGATCTGCGCAAGGAGCAGGCGCAAATGCTGGAGGATTTCAGGGCTGGCAAGACGCGCAAGCTGATGGGCATTGGCCTGACCCATTTCACCGAGATCGTCGGCGCCGGGCCGGTCAAGAACTGCGATATCTTTGGCCTCGGCATGTTCGACAGCTGCGAGGTCCGCATCCACCCGACCGGCAGCGCCATCGCGCGGCCGGGCACGATCAGCCAGGGGCAGGGGCACGCGACGACCTTTGCCCAGATCATCGCCTCCGAGATTGGCCTGCCGGCGGATGACATCACGCTGGAAGAGGGGGACACGGATACCGCGCCTTACGGGCTTGGCACCTATGGCTCGCGCTCGACACCTGTCGCAGGGGCGGCAACGGCGATGGCCGCGCGCAAGATCCGCGCAAAGGCCCAGATGATCGCGGCCTACCTGCTGGAGGTGCATGACGGCGACGTTGAATGGGACGTGGATCGTTTCGTGGTCAAGGGCGACGAGAGTCGCTTCAAGACAATTAAGGAGATCGCCTTCGCCAGCTACAACAAGGCGATTCCGGGGCTGTAGGCGGTCAGCTACTTTGATCCGCCCAACATGACCTATCCATTCGGCGCCTATATCTGCGTGATGGAGATCGACGTGGATACCGGCGAACATGAAGTGCGCCAGTTCTACGGGCTGGACGACTGCGGCACGCGCATCAACCCGATGATCATCGAGGGGCAGGTGCATGGTGGCGCGACCGAGGGTTATGCCATCGCGATGGGACAGGAGATCGCCTACGACGACATGGGCAACCACAAGACCGCGACCTTGATGGATTTCTTCTTGCCGACATCGTGGGAGACGCCGACCTACCAGGCCGATCACACGGTCACGCCCTCGCCGCATCATCCGATCAGGGACAAGGGCGACGGCGAAAGCCCCAACGTGGGGTCCGTGCCCTGTTTCTCGAAGGCCGTTCACGATGCTTTTCGGCCCTTTGGCCTGACGCAAAGCCACATGCCGGACGATCACTGGCGGGTGTTGAAGATCGAGCGGAACCTTGGGCTGCACCGGTGAGCGAGGAGGCGATACGGGACGACACCTGAAGACAGGCTTGCAGACCTGGGATTGACGCTGCCCGCGCCGGTCAAGCTGCCGGAAGGGGTGCACCTGCCGTTCTCTCTGATCACGGTGCGCGGCGACAGGGTGCTGGTGTCGTGGCATCCGGCGCAGGACAGGACGGGTCGGCTGATCGGTCCCTATGGCCAGCTGGGCCGCGACCTGGCCACCGAAGAGGGCTATGAGGCCGCCCGGGCCGTGGCGCTGTCGGTCATGGCCAACCTGCGCGACAGGATCGGCCCGTTGGAACGGGTGGCGGGCTGGACGCGGGCCACGCCATCTACGCATGGAACTACCAAAGGCAATTGCTTGCAATCCGGGCCGAGGGTACGGGCGAAGAGGCGCTTTTCACCGAGAAATTCCTGCTGCAAAGTCCCTTGCTCGATCCCATCCGGCAGGAGGTGCCGCTTGTCCTGCTGATCGACGAGATCGACCGCGCGGATGAGGAGTTCGAGGCTTACCTGCTGGAAATCCTGTCGGAATTCCAGATCACCATACCGGAACTGGGCACGATCTCTGCCCGGTCGCGGCCACTCGTCATCCTGACTGCCAATGGCACGCGCGAGTTGTCGGACACGCTGCGTCGGCGGTGCCTTTACGCATATGTCGACTATCCCGACCGGGACACGGAACTGGCGATCCTGTCCCGCCGGGCACCGGGGATCGAGGCGCGGCTGGCGCGGCAGGTCATTGCCGTCGTGCAGGCCCTGCGGCAAGAGGATCTGGAAAAGAAACCGGGCATCGCCGAGATGCTGGACTGGGCCGCCGCCTTGTCCGGTCTGGGGATCAACGACCTGGCCGCCGCTCGCGCCGCCGCAAGCGGGCGCTGCGGGGGCAGGAACCCGATATGCGGCGCCTGATGCGCGCCAGTCTTGCGCGTGGGGGCGAACCGCTGAACCTGCCGCGCTTAACCCGCCCGGACCGGCCCGTGCCGATCGTGGCGCTCTGCGATGTCAGCGGGTCGATGACGGTCGTGTCCCGCGTGTTCCTTGCTTTTCTCAAGGGCCTGATCGGCGCCGACCTGCATGGGGACGCCTACCTGTTTCACCCCCGACTGATGCGGATCACCGATGCGCTGCGCGACCGGGACATGCTGCGCGCGGCCGGGCGGCTCAGCCTCATGGCCGAGGGCTTTGGCGGCGGCACCGACATCGGCGGGGCGCTGCGCACCTTCAATCGGGGGTATGCTGCGCGGGCGCTGAACGGCCGGACAGCCGTGCTGATCCTCAGCGACGGCTATTGCACCGGCCCGCCAGAGGCGGTGGCCGAGGAGCTGGCGCGGTTGCGGCGGCGGACGCGGCGGATCGTCTGGCTGACGCCGCTGCCCGCCAATACCATCGCGGCGCTGGAACAGGACCTGGCAAGGCTTTGAGGGAGCAGGAGATGGACGGTTTCGACAGGATCGCGGACCTGCGGGCAAGGGGCCGCCCATTCTGCGCGGCGGCCGTCGTACGCACCGCAGAGGTCACTTCGGCCCGGCCTGCCGCTAAGGCGGCAGTGACCGAGACAGTTGAGCTGATCGGCCACTTGGGCGGCGCCTGCGTGACGCGGGCGGTGCAAAAGGCCGCGGCTGAGGCGCTGACCCAGGGCTGCCCCCAGGTGATCCGGGTCAAGCCGAAGGACAAGGTCGTCGCCTTGCGCGACACGGACGGCACGCGGGTCTACAAATGCGCGTGCCCCTCGGGCGGGACCGTCGAACTGCTGATCGAACCCTATGCGTATGCACCGATGCTCTGCATCCTTGGCGACACGCCCATCGCGCGGTCCGTCGCGGCGCATGGGGCGCTGGCCGGCTACCGGATCGCCCTGCGGGAGGAGGTGCCGTTCGACGGCACCTGCCTGCGCTTCGAGGGAGCCGACCTGGAGGCCCAGGAGAGAGCGGCGGGCAACGTGACGATGGTGGCTTCGCGCCGAAAGGCGGCCGTGCTGTGCAAACGCCTGCTGGAAGAGGGGATGTGCGGCGAACGGGCCGGACGGCTCAAGGCGCCCGCCGGGTTGGACATCGGCGCGATTGAACCCGGTGAGATCGCGCTGTCGATCCTGGCCGAGGTTGTCATGTGGCGACACCGTCACCGTCTGGCAGGGGCCGCCCGCACTGGTCTCAGCTGACCTCAGCCAGCAAAGGGATGCGGGCCGGACCAGTCGCCCAGCGGCAAGAGATGACTGCGGATGCCCTCGGGTCCGGCGTCTCGGACCCCAGCGCACCATGCGGTGCGCCCGTCATCTGCGTGTCCAGCCCGAACACGCAAACGCCGCCAAGGTCACACCGCCAGCGGATCGCGCCGACGCGGATGCCCGCAACCGTACGTTCCAGCGCCGCGCCGGTGTCGACGACACCATAGGCCAGTGAGCCGGCGGTCAGGACATGGGGATCGGTGATCTGAAGGATGCGGGGCATGTCCCTCTCTCGTTGCTCCGGCCAGTCTTTTCGACGGGCGGGTTCGCCGCAAGGGGCAGCGGCCCTCTCTTGCATGGGCGCGGTGTGACGCGCTGGCCATTTGGGCAGAAGCGCGGAGCGAGACCCCATGCTGGACATCCTGGCACACCGAACCTCACGGCATCTTTTCCTGGCGCAGGTCGTCGCCCTATTGGGGACGGGGCTGGCAACCGTGGCGCTGGGGCTGTTGGCCTTTGACCTGGCGGGCGACAGCGCGGGCATGGTGCTGGGCACGATCTTTACCATCAAGATGGTGGCCTATGTCGGGATCGCGCCGGTGGCAGGGGCCTTTGCCGACCGGGTGAACCGGCGGGCGCTGCTGGTTGGCCTGGACATGCTGCGCGCAGCGGTGGCGCTGTGCCTGCCTTTCGTGACCGAGACCTGGCAGATCTACGCGCTGGTCTTTGTCCTGCAATCGGCCTCGGTCGCCTCTACCCCGACCTTCCAGGCCACGATCCCGGACGTGCTGCCCGACGAGGCGCGCTATACCCGTGCCTTGTCCCTGTCGCGGCTGGCTTACGACCTGGAAAACATCGTCTCGCCCACGCTGGCGGCGCTGTTGCTGGCGGTGATGAGCTACAACCTGCTGTTCCTGGGCACGGTCGCAGGCTTTGCCGCCTCGGCGCTGCTGGCGGCGGTCTGGCTGGGCGTCGGGCTGGGCTACTCGGCGGTGCTGACGCCCTCGGGGCGGCTGTTGAAACGGTCCGCCCATCCCGAGGATCGTCCGGCGGTCTTTGCCGCGCAATTCGCGCTCAGCCATGCCTGCTGGCTGCTGACCTATCCCTTGTCGGGGTGGCTGATGACCGCCCTTGGCACGGTGCCGGCGCTCATCGGGCTGGCGGTGCTGGGGGCGGTCGGGCTGGTCGCGTCGCTGCGGCTCTGGCCCGGGGGCGATCCGGTGGAGGTGCCGCACCGGCATGACAACCTGCCGCTGGTTCACCCCCACCTGCAGGGCCACCGGGAACATTTCCACGCGCTGGTGATCGACGATCAGCACCCGCGATGGGGCGCCAAGTTCTGACCTTTCCACGCTAAATCGCTATAGCAAGAATTCATGCCCTCCGCGCCTTTCGAATTGGCCGTTTGCCGTCAAAGAGAGCAGGCTGTGCGCCACAAGCGGAGGAGGAACAGACGGCATGAGCGGGAACAAGACGGCGCTGGTGATTTCGGCCCATGCGGCGGATTTCGTCTGGCGGTGTGGTGGCGCGATCGCCCTGCATGCAGAGATGGGATACGAGGTGACTGTGGCCTGCCTGTCCTTCGGGGAAAGGGGCGAAAGCGCACGGCTCTGGAAGGAAGGCAAGAGCCTGCAGGAGGTGAAGGACATCCGCCGGGGCGAGGCCGAGGCGGCGGCCGAGGCGCTGGGGGCGCATGACCTGGTCTGCTACGATCTTGGCGATTATCCCCTGCACCTCGAGCGGGAGGACAAGTTCGCGCTGGTGGACCTGATCCGCAAGGTTCAGCCGAACTTCATGATGAGCCATTCGCAATACGACCCCTACAACACCGACCATATGTACATGACCCAGATCGCGCTGGAGGCCCGCATGGTGGCGCAGGCATGGGGGCACAATCCGGGCGAAAAGGTGCTGGGCGCGCCGCAACTATACCTCTTCGAGCCGCACCAGACCGAGCAGATGGGATGGAAACCGGATGTCTTCCTCGACATCACGCCGGTCTGGGAGAAGAAGCGCGCGGCTATGGAAGCCATGCAGGGCCAGGTCCACCTCTGGGACTATTACACCCGCGTCGCACAGCAACGTGCCAACCATTTCAAGCGCAACTCGGGCGGCCAGTCCGGCGGGCGCGACTGCCAGTATGCGGAAGGTTTCCAGTCGATCTTTCCCCGCACCGTGGATGAGCTGTGAGGGCGGTCATGACAGAGCCAACCAATCCCAACTTCGACATCGCGCACCTTGGCCATGTCGAGATCTATACCGACAGGTTCGACGAGAGCCTGGATTTCTTCACGCGGGTCTTCGGGCTGAAGCTTTCGGGGCGCGAGGGGGATAGCGCCTATCTCCGCGCCTGGGACGATTACGAGTTCCACTCGATGAAACTCACCGCGCATGAGACGACCGGCGTGGGCCATGTTGCCTATCGCTGTTCCTCGCCCGAGGCGCTGGCGCGCCGGGTCGCGGCCGTCGAGGCCTCTGACTACAAGGTGCTGGGCTGGACAGAGGGCGACATGGGCCACGGGCCGTCCTTCCGGTTCGAGGATCCCTTCGGCCATGTCTTCGAGCTCTACTGGGAGACGGTGAAATATCAGGCCCCGCCCGAGGATGCCTCGGCGCTCAAGAACCTCTCCAGCCGGTTTCACGCGCAGGGGATCTCGCCCCGGCGGATCGACCATGTGAACCTTCTGGGTGAGGACGTGTCCGAGTTCCGCCGCTTTGTCGAAACCTGCCTCGGCCACCGGGTGACGGAACTGATCCAGCTGGACAACGGGCGGATGGGCGGTTGCTGGTTCACCTGCAACAACAAGACCTACGATCTTGTCTGTTCCGAGGAGCGAGGCGGCGGGCAGAAGCGCCTGCATCATGTGACTTACGCCACCGACCAGCGTGAGGACATCCTGCGCGCCGCCGACATCTACCTGGAAAATGGCGTCCACATCGAGACCGGCCCGCACAAACACGCGATCCAGGGGTCCTTCTTCCTTTATGCCTGGGAACCGGCGGGCAACCGGATCGAACTGGCCAATGCCGGCGCGCGGCTGATGCTGGCCCCCGACTGGGAGCCGGTGGTCTGGACCGAGGCGGACCGCAAGAAGGGCCAGGCCTGGGGGCTGAAGACCATCGAGAGCTTCCACACGCATGGCACGCCGCCTGTCGAACGGTAGGTCGGGGCTGCGCCCCGTTTGGGGTATTTTGACCAAGAAGAAACAGG